>CAIPUQ010000472.1 GCA_903868295.1 uncultured Roseiflexaceae bacterium | reverse complement strand
TGCCGACCTTACAACAATCTCTTGCGCGCGACACATCCCCGTCGGCGTGCCATCTTCATCTACTCACCACTCCCCATCCCGTCATGGCATGCCGACCTTACAACAATCTCTTGCGCGCGACACATCCCCGTCGGCGTGCCATCTTCATCTGGTCACGATGTCATAGTCCGGTCGATACACCATCCCTACTGGGTGTGCACACATCTGTTCAATCACGCCCAACAGCGCCTCGCAGTCGACATACAGCGGCTCGGTGACGGGCACCGCCACCAACTGACTGACCTCGAGCACCCGCAGCCAATACAACGTCTCGTGGATGCAATCAACTGCCGCAGCGATATCTGCAGACTGCGCTAGTGGCACCGTATCGACCAAGGCACGTTCGATGTGCGCGCCGATGCGCGTCCCACTGCGCACGAAGCCCTCGACAATCGCCACATTCTGCGGTGACGGCGTCAACTGCTGGGCAATCGTTACCACCTGTACCGCCAACCCGAAACTCTGTATCTGTAGTGCATGATCACGTGGCATCGCATCCTCCTTGAGCATCCGGGGTGTATGTGCACCCAACGTATCGACGATCTGTTCACTCACCAGCAACACCGGTTCAACCAGACACCGTTGCACGAGGTCGGTATTGCGCACCACCGTCAACCAATACCCGACATCGCGGGCACAGCTCACCACACGCCGTCGTGCTGTCCCATCACTGCTCCATGCCGCTCGCTCGAGCCACACCTCGAGCTGTACCGCCGCCACCACGGCGCGCGTCACCATCGGCACTACCAGCCGGGCGATGCGCATCTGGGTAAGCAGGTGCGTCACGGCGGCGGTCAATTGCGCACGCACCGCAGTGGTACCGCATACCGGCGTACGCGGACTGTCGTATCGGTACCTCATTGGTACGGCGTCCAGCGCTTGGCGACCATATTGGCCATGCGGTGCGTCGACAACGCCTTGCCCATGTACTGCTCGGCATCCTCGATAATCTTGATGGCCCGCCCTTCGGCTGGGTCGGCCGGCACCGGCACGGCGGCGATGTCTTGGAGCGGCGCATCCCAAAACCCCAACTGCTGCGGGTAGTCGCCCAGCTGCGCCACCCCTACCCCCACCAGCCGAATCTCGCGCCGTTGATCCCACAGACATCGCAACAGAAATCGCGCACGTTCGTAGATTTCGGGGCCCTGATTGGTCGCCCGGCTCAACGCCGATTGGCGCCCAATCGACGAATGGATGTCCCAGCGGATCTGACAATGGACCACCTTGCAGCGCATGTTCTTGCGTTGCAAGCGCCGTGCCAGATCGTACGACAGGGTCAGCAACGTGCTCTCGATGACGGCAGGATCGTCGACGTTGCGCATGAACGTCGTCATGTGCGACAACGACTTGGCCGTATAGGCATAGACCATCGGCGTCTCGTCGATGCCCCGCGCCATGCGGATCAGCTCTTCGGCGTGCCGTGCCAAAAACGTCGCCCGAATGTCGCTACAGCGCGTCCAACCGATTTCGCCCAACGTGGCAATCCCCAACCCGTGGAGCTTTTCGGTGGTCTTGGGCCCAATGCCACACAACGTATCGACCGGCAACGGCCCCAAGAAGGTCGCCTCGCCGCCCGGCGGCACCACATAGATGGCATGGGGCATCTTGCCGGCACGGGCGAGCTTTTTGCCGATGTCTGTGGCTGCCTTGGCGACCAACTTGTTGCCGGCAATCCCGCACGAAATCGACAACCGGAGCTCCGTCGCTACCCGCAACTGCACCCGCCGCGCAAAGACCTCGGATGGCTCTTCGATGTCGGCCAAATCGACATAGGCCTCGTCGATCGACGCCTGCTCGACCAACGATGTCTCGCTCAGCAATACCTCCATGACCTCTTGGGCCGCCTCGGTATAGGCGGTGTAGTCTGGCTTGACGACGATGATGTCGGGGCACAATTGCCGCGCCTTGGCCGTCGACGTCCCCGCGTGGATCCCATAGGCACGCGCTGCATACGACGCCGTCGCAACCACGCCACGGTCGTTTGCACTCCCCCCAACGACAAACACTTTGCCCACCAATGTGGGGTTGCGTCGCTGTTCGACAGAACAAAAAAACGCATCGAGATCGACATGCATGATAGTGCGCATACCCATGACTCCTTGCTGTGCTGGTATTGAGATTAGCACAAATGTTCTAAAAAGTCGAGAGGGAATATGGTGGGTAGAGCGAATTGTCATGTGCACGCCTGCAGGGGTTGTCAGTACAAAACTTCTCTGCTATACTCACCGAATGAATACACTGTATTCAGCAGAATTTCTCACAAGGAGGTCAGTGATGACATTGCTCGATCAAAACATCCAGCTCCGCGAGTTTGTGCCCGTGGCGCCCGCAGTCAATATTACGCCAGCCGCTGCAGAGCGCTTGTTGGCCATGATGGCAGAGCGCGACATCAGCGACTACGCATTGCGCGTGTTCGTCTCGGGCGGCGGTTGCTCGGGCATGCAGTACGGTATGACGTTCGACAACGAGGCCCGCGACGGCGACACCAATTGGGAGGCCCACGGCCTCAAGGTCATGCTTGACCCCATCAGCGCTCGCTACCTCGACGGTGCAGTCATCTCGTTCCAGCAGGACAACATGCTCCAGGGCGCCTTCAAAATCGACAACCCCAACGCAGCCTCGAGCTGTGGCTGTGGTCACTCGTTCCGCTCCAAAGAAGAGGGCGGCGCCGATGCTGACGAGTACAGCAATAGCGGCGGCGGTTGCGGCAGCTGCGGCAACGCCTAAGCCTTTTTGTTCACCGACTGCTCCTTCCGCACACGCAGGGGGAGCAGTTTTTGGTTACAACACACCCTTTTTTACTATTCAATCGTTTGTGTGCTTTCGCACTACACAACAATACAATCAACACCACCGCCCAGAAACGCGCTATGACCATTACCCCCTAAAACTGCAGTATCAACCCACCCCACACCCCACGCGCCGCAGCGCGTGGGGTGTTTTTCATCCGCGCATATAATAAGCACAGCATCGTTCACACAGTCTAGAAGTCACGACCACCATGAGCTACCGCCACATCAGCACCCACGACGTCCAGGCACTGCGCACCAGCCAGCCCGACACCATCATCATCGACGTACGCGAACCGCACGAATATGCCATCGCTCGCATCGAAGGCACCATCCTCTGCCCCATCAGCACCTCGACCAGCTGGATCGAGTCGTTTGCCAAAGACGCAGCCATCGTCGTCATCTGCCACCACGGCATGCGCAGCGAACACGTCGCTGCCGCCCTGACGAGTCGCTACGGCTATACCAACGTCGCCACCATGGACGGCGGCATCGACGACTGGTCTGCCCGCATCGACCCGACGATTCCACGCTATTGATGCACACCACCATCCCCACATGCATCGTCTGCCCGACCTGCGGCGCAGCCATCGATTGGGCACCCGGCAACCCAGCGCATGCCGTCGTCTGCACCAATGCCCACACATTCCCGGTACATGGCGGCGTCATCGATCTGCTGGGTGCCCCACGGCCACAGAGCATCGCTGCCTGGAGCAACGAGTGGCGTATCACCGCCTGGGCCTACGAACGCCTGTGGCGACCACGCTCATTGTCGATCCTGAGTGGCCAGCCGTTCCCCTATAGCCGTGAGCTCCCAGCGGTGGCCGCAGCCATCCCCAACGATGCACGCATCATCCTTGATCTGGCCTGTTCGAACGGGCTGTACGCGCGCACCGCAGCCCAACAGCACCCGCAGGCAACGGTCATCGGCATCGATCGGTCACTCCCCATGCTGATCGACGCCCAGCGCCGCGCGACAGTAGCCCAGCTG
>CAIPUQ010000471.1 GCA_903868295.1 uncultured Roseiflexaceae bacterium | reverse complement strand
TTTGATCCCTCCACTGCACTCTACGGAAATGCCACAACCAAAGCCGGATTCAGCGACACCAATCCGTTTTCGCTACGCTTTGACGGACTCACTCCTGGCAAACCACTGGTGGTCGATGTCCAGTTTAAACCTACGAATCCGCGACTCTTGAGTTTGAATGGCTCTGTCTACGACTGGCCAAGCAGTGATACTGCCGGGCAGATCCAACGCACCAAAGACACCACGTTCGCGGCACCAAAAGACGCCGCGATTACCGCAATGTCTGATGCCAACGCCGCAAACGGCGATATGCAAGTCTCGGCCATGCTCGAATTCAGCGTACCGGTGAGTGCGACGTCATTCGGGGCACTTCCGGTCAAATCCGGTGTGCGCTGGAGCAGTGCCAAGGCTGGTGTACCGTCATGGCTCGACACCACCAAAACCGCACCATATGGCATCAATGCTGTTTGGGATGAAACCGGCACAAATGTCGTTCTGACCATCCCCGTGCGCCCGATTACTGACGAAAACGGGAGCGTGGTATCTTTTGCGGCCACCGCATATTTCGAATCGCAATCTGCTGAATGGGTCACACCTGCGAAGATGCGCTTGATTTGGCTCGTTTCGATGATCCAGGACGATTGTCCTCCGAACCTCGGGAATTGCACCACGGCGCAACGCGTCCAGTCATTCGCCCCGGTCCAAATGTACTCTAGCGAGTATATGGTTGCGGGCATCAGTGCCAAAGAACACCTCGGGTACACGGCGGCTATCGTTTCTGATGACACACTGAGCTCCTTGCAGACCAGCACAAATCCCTATTTGTTCATCTCGCAAGCCAAAACCCTCATCACGAATTCTTTCGTTGATGATGGGTATCTATCAATCACAAACACGAGCCAACCAACACGCGCCCTTGACCAACTGCTCAGCGGGACGCGCAATCAGGCTGATCCTATCAAAACCACAGCAACGCGATACGGTATAACCCCCGGCACCACGAACATTCAAACTTTTTCATACGCGACAGACGTTGCATCTATTTTGGTGCGGAGTAACGACCTCACCAACGTACTTAACACAACCGCGTGTCGTACATCTGCGAGTGTTACCTCGTGTGGGACCGAAGCGAATAAAACTGCAGTCCTCAATGCATGCAAAGCAGATACGACATCGATCCGATGCAATCCCGCTGTCATCATCACTGACGAGAGCAGGACGCGCACTGCAACGCTTCTGTCTTACGAGACGACGGGAGTGGTCTCGTTCAAAGAGAGTGAAGTCGTCACCGATCGAACCGTCGAAGCAGGCTTTTACACGGTAGGGGCAGATGGCAAGTGGTCAAGCAACAACGAATTACAGTTGGGCAACATTGGCATACGCATCCAACAGAATATTGCCACCACTGCGACAACGTTTACCGAAGTCAGCAACGACACGGTCGCATTGTTGAATGATGCGGCTGGTGTGTCTTTTGTAGCGACATTTATCGCGCAGTCAGTTTCAACCTTCTATGGCACCGAATTAGTCACCGCACAAGCCGTTTCGACGTACGCGCCTACGGTGGTACCTTCCGTCAATTCGTGGAGTGTATATCAAGCTAACCTGTTGACTACATATCAGGCGGGTATTGCAAAAGTGATTTCGCTGGCACAGAGCGGAGGCAGAGAAAAATCATTCATTGAGTTGCCAGCAAATCTCGAATCATGCACCATCTGCAAAGGCATGACCGCGTTGGTGTCTACCATCTATTCGACGTATACGAACAACCCAAAGACAGTGGCAGATGTAACACTGGGTGTCAAAAGCACTTCCATTTCGTATAAAATCGCCAAAAATGCCTATGGAATTTACAGCTTCATAGACAAATATAGAACCGCACAAAAAGCATTTAAAACACTCAGAACTGCACGCGTGTTACTCCGATTCAAAGGGGGAACTACCGGTGCATTATCTACAATCAAAGCAGCCAAAACGCTTAGTAACCTCAAACCTATTTCTGGGGCATCGAAGCTGTGGAACGCAACGAAGGCTGGTGCGAAAGGTATTGGCGCCGCAGTACAGTCAACCAAATTGGCAAAATGGGCGGCAAAAAATGCAAAGGGTCTGGCAGTCGCCGGCGCAGTCCTCGAAATCGGTATTGAATGGGCCATGGCCGGCATGGCATTGCAAAGTGCGCGCAAAGATTATGAGCGCGGGAACATCATATCGGCAACCATCGGCAAAACGGTTGCGATCATTCTGCTTGCCGTACTTGCCGCAGCTGGGCCGATTGGTGCACTGATTTCGGCAGTTATTGGTGTCATTGATGCAATCGCTGCTGCGATATGTGCCGCACTGCCTGCGCGTGACCAACGCAGTACCGCAGGACAATTCCTCTGCGGCGGCATCTCTGGGCTACTCGCCAAAATGTTCACCTTCTATAACTCGAGTTTGGTGGTTGATCCGGCCGACAAATTTTCGTTTGTTACACATCAGATCAATAATGACGCTGGGCTTGATGTTCCTTCATC
>CAIPUQ010000470.1 GCA_903868295.1 uncultured Roseiflexaceae bacterium | reverse complement strand
GGGTATGACATGCGCGTATCAGACGAATTCAAAATTTTCTCGACCAGTCCGTACAACACCGTCGTCGACCCCAAAAACATCGATGAGCGGATTTTTCAACACTTCAAGGGCGATGTCTGCATCATCCCGCCCAACAGTTATGCGCTGTGCCATTCGCTCGAGTACTTCCGCTTGCCATCCGACGTGTTGGTGTTGGTGATAGGAAAATCGACCTACGCGCGGGCCGGCATTATTGTGAACGTGACACCTGGCGAGCCGGGTTGGGAGGGCCAGTGGACCATCGAAATCAGCAATTCGACCCCATTGCCCGCCAAAATCTATGCCAACGAGGGTATCGCACAATGCCTGTTCTTCCAAGGTGACGAAGTGGCCGAGACATCCTACAAAGACAAAGCGGGCAAGTACATGGGCCAACGCGGCATTGTGTTGCCGCGCGTCGAAGGTCTCAAATAGCGGTTCTGCCATTCTGGATGGTGACGTTGTCTGCCCGGGGAGTCCTACGCGATGGGGCACCACGGGCAGACGGTTTTTTGCAAAAAAACAGCCAAAAATAATGGTGAGCTGCGTTTTGTGGTTAAAATGCCGGTCATTTGGACGAAGAAGCGCGGCCGAGGAGCGCGATTCGGCAGAAAACACGGGAAATTGCCTTTTTCGGTGACGCACATCTTGTTGCTATTGGCAAAAAATGAGAGACTAGCATATAATGAAACTGTATACACATGCACTGCATGCCGTACACCGTTTGTCTGAGGAAGTGAACCGCTATGAGTGAGCTAGGCGATCGGCTCCGTGCGTCGCGCGAATCCCAAGGGATTAGTTTGGCGCAGGCTGCCGCTGAAACACGCATCCTGCAACGCTATTTGGTAGCGCTCGAAGAAGGTGATTACAAATACCTTCCGGGCGATGTCTATGCGCGTGGGTTTATTCGGAATTACGCACTCTACCTCAAAATACCCGTCGAAGAACTCATCCAACTCTATCGATATGAACGCGGACGGACCGAACCAATCGTCATCCGGCCGGCAGTGGTTGCTCCACGAATTCGTGGCGCCATGTTGCCCAATTTCTTTGGGATGTTCTTTGTGATGTTGTGTATTGTGGGCTTTATCTGGCTCATTCTGCGCGTCACCGAGTTCATGAATTTGGGTTCGCCCATCGAGTCCGTCAGCACCGAGGCGACGCCGACTATTGCGGTGGTCGCACCGACGGCGATGCCCGAACCGACGGCGGCTCCTGCGCAGCCCACAGCTGCGCCCAGCAATCCTGGCGCTGCTACCGCTACGCCCGATGCTGCTGCTGCGGCAACTGCCACACCCGAAGCACCGATTGTGATGGTCATCAAAGTCGACGCCGGCAAAAACCCCGGATCGTGGTTGAATGTCAAAATCGACAACAAATCCGTCTTCCAAAAAGTCCTCAAACCCGGCGAATCGTTGCGCTACACCGCACAACGCAACGTGTGGATCCGCGCCGGTAACGCATATGTGGTCACGGTCGACATCAATGGTGTCGAACAACGGCTGAGCAACACACCCGGCGACGTTGTGTCGTTCAGTTGGCCACCACCCTAAGGTGACGCGTCATCGTCCATGAGTGAATAGGCGGAGTACGCGGGGACGCACGTTCCCCGCGTTGGTGTGTAGAAGGAGCAGCAGATGCCAGCCGAAAGCAGTTTCGACATTGTGTCAGAGTACGACACCCAAGAAATGGTCAATGCAGTCGACCAGACCAAGCGCGAAGTCCAGACCCGATACGACCTCAAGGACACCAAAACCGATATCGAGTTGTCCGAGAAGGAACTCATCATCACCACCGAAACCGAGATGCATATGACGGCAATCCGCGATATTTTGCTGAGCAAAGCATTGCGGCGCAATTTGTCGATCAAGGTCTTCAAAATGAACGACGTCCAGGATGTCGCCGGTGGTCGGGTCAAACAGGTGATTACCTTGCAAAAGGGCCTCGCCGACGACGTCGCCAAAAAAATCCAGCGCTTTTTGAAGGACAAGTTCCCCAAAGTGCAGGGTCGCATCCAGGGCGAGTCGATTCGGGTCGGTAGCAAGAGCCGAGACGATTTGCAGCTGGTCATCAGCGCGCTCCGCGAGGCAGCCGACGAGTTCCCTGTTGCATTGCAGTTCAATAATTACCGGTGACGTGCACGTACTGATGCGCGCTAGTAGGAACCACTCATGAAGATACATCTGATTACCCTCGGCTGCCCCAAGAATTCCGTCGACAGCGAGGGGATGACGGGGATCCTACAGGCACAGGGGCACACGACCGTGGCCGAATCCGAGCAGGCCGATGTAGTCATCGTCAATACCTGTAGCTTTATCGCGTCGGCCCGCGACGAGACCATTGCCGTATTGCACGAAATGGGTGCCAAAAAGCACGCCGGCCAAAAACTCATCGCCGCCGGTTGTATGGCCGAAAGCCACGGCGACCTGGTCAAAGCCGTTGCTGGCGTCGATGCCATCTTGGGCACCCGCGAGTGGATGCGCATCGGCGAGGTTATCGGTGAACAACCCAAGACAACGCCCGCCAAGAACACGTTTGCCATCGGCAATCTGATTGACCTCAAGCCGGTCGATCCGACCGCCATCGACCTCAAAGTGCCCGGCGAATACGCCGACTGGCGCACATCGCAGATTCAACGCAGTGTGACCGGACCATCGGCCTATCTCAAAATTTCGGACGGCTGCAATCTGCGCTGTGCCTTCTGCACGATTCCGTCGTTCAAGGGTGATATGCGCTCCAAGAAGCCCGAGGCGATTTTGGCCGAGGCCAAGCAGTTGATGGAACGCGGCGTCCAAGAAATTATCTTGGTGGCGCAGCACTTGACAGACTACGGCCGTGATTTTGGGATGAAGGACGGGTTGGCCGAGCTGCTCGAGCAGTTGTGCACCGTTGTCCCCGAAGGACGGTGGATCCGCTTGATGTATGCCTACCCACACGGGATTACGGCACGGCTCATCGCGGTGATGAAGGCGCACCCACAAATCGTCAAATACCTCGATATGCCGTTGCAGCACGCAGACCCGGCCACATTGCGACGGATGCGTCGCCCACCCGATATCGAGCGCACCAAGGGAATCATCCGCGATTTGCGCGATGCCATGCCCGAGATTGCGATTCGGTCGACCTTCATCGTCGGGTTCCCCGGCGAGACAAAGGACGAGTTCCTCAGTCTGACCGAGTTTTTGAGCGAGATGACGCTCGACCGCGTCGGCGTATTCCGCTACAGCGACGAGCCGGGGACGCACGCCACGACGCTCGAGGCCAAGGTACCGCAGAAGCAGATCGAGCGCCGCTGGCACAAAGTGATGCAGCTCCAGCAAGAGATATCGACCCAACGGCAACAGGCATGGCGCGGCAAAACCGTCGATATGCTCATCGAAGGCACAGGCTCGGATGATCAAGGACGACCATTGTTGGTCGGTCGGTCGTTCCGCGATGCGCCCGAGGTCGATGGCCAGGTCTTTGCATGGGGCAAGGGTGATGTGGGGACGATCAGAACCGTCAAAATTACAACGACCACCGAGTATGATTTGTGGGGTACGGTGGTCTAGTCGAAAAAAGGCACAAAAATACCCCACTCGGGCATGCCCGAGTGGGGTTGGTTTTTTAGGCGACTGCGGTTTTGCTGATGACGCCGCGCAGACGTTCGAGTTCGTTGGGGTTGTTGCGGACCAAGAAGTCGATCATGTAATCGACGGCAGTCTCGCTGTAGTCAGTCAACAAGCCGTCGAGGACCTGTTGGACGACCATGGTGACGAAATCGTCTTCGGTCAGCGTCGGGGTGTATGTATAGGCGAGGCCATCGCGCTGACGTTTGAGGACGCCCTTTTCGGCGAGGCGACTCATCGTCGTCATGACGGTGGTGTAGGCGATATCGCGATTTTGTGCAAGGGAGCGATGGACCTTTTTGACTGTGCCACAATCGTCATGCCAGATAACCTGCATGATGTCTGTTTCGAGTGGCCCGAGCACTTTAACCAAGCCGTCTTTGGCCGGACTAAAGCGGAATCTGAGGTTCGGCGCCATATATGCTCCTCTTAGGACAATCTATCGTACTAGCAGTAGTGTACTACCCAGTTGCATACTCTACAACGTGAGTGGATGACAACCTAATTACAAGCATAAGAAGAATTTCATCTTTTCCTGATAGGTGTTTCGGCGTGCGTTCTGACGGCCGCGTTTGACCAATACCTGCACGTTGTCCACAGCGCATACCCCGCACAGAGGCGAGTTGTGAGAGCGGCGTACATCGGTGATAATAGACACATTCACACCATATACCAGCGTCGATTGAATGGACGCACAGGGAGTGCCGTATGACTCACGATATCCGTACGCAGATCCGCACAGAGATGCAGGCTGCCTACCCGGCGCACGCCGCGGCAGTGCGAGAGTTTTATGCGATGCAGGAGTATCATCTCGGCTGGCGCAATCGGGCGCTCGAGGTCGAGTACGCCGATCCCGGCAAACTCTTACGGCCAATTGTCACGATGATGTGTTGCGCGATGATGGGCGGTACGCACGCACAAGCGCTGCCGTTGGCTGCGGGGATCCAGCTCATCCATGATTTTTCGTTGATCCACGACGACATCCAAGACAATAGTGATTTGCGCCGTGGCCGGACCACGCTGTGGACCATTTGGGGTCTCGCCCAAGGTATCAATGCTGGTGATGGGATGTTTGTGGTGGCGCATTTGGCCATCCAACGGCTCCGCCAGACCGGGCTTGGTGCCGAGCAGGTGCTCGAAATCCTGGCGCGCTTTGACCGTACGATCCTCGCAATTTGTGAGGGCCAATATCTCGATATCAGCTTCGAGGGCAAGCAGACGGTCACCGAGGACGAATACGTGGCGATGGTGACCCGCAAGACTGCGGTCTTGCTGGCTGCCTGCTGCGAGCTGGGGGCGCTGGCCGCCAATGCGTCGGATGCCGATGCGCTCGCACTGGGCGAATTCGGGCTTCACTTGGGGATTTCGTTCCAAATGCAGGATGATATCTTGGGCATTTGGGGTGATCCGGCAGTGACGGGCAAACCCGACGCAGCTGATTTGTTGCGGCGCAAGCAAAGCCTCCCCGTCATCCATGCGCTGGCTGGCGAGGCGAGTGACGGTCCCATTCATCGATTGTATGCAACGCCGGCTGGTGACGATGCCGGGTTGGCGGCAGCCCGGCAGGCAATCGATGCATCGGGTGCACAGGCCTATACCGCGCAATTGGCTGAGCTCCACTATGTGACGGCGTGTGCGGCACTGGCACGCGTGCAGGTGGTCGATGGGGCGGTACAAACGCAGCTCCAAGAGCTCGCGGCGAGTCTGTTGGGACGGAGCGTCTAACGACGCAGGCGTAGGCTACACGGGACTGAAGCGAGGATGTGCGATGCGTATATTGATGATTTCGGCCGAATACCCACCCATGTCGGGTGGCATTGGTGACTACACGCGCCGGCTGAGTGCGGCGTTGAGCCAGCGTGGCCACGAGGTCGCGATTATGACGGGTAAACAAGGGCAGGCGTATCGCGATGCTGCGCGGATTTATCCGGTGCGCATCGAAAAGTGGGACAACAGCTGTATCCCCGTTATCCGCCAAACGGTCGCCAAACTCCTACCCGACATCGTCCACATTCAATACCAAACGGGCGCATATGACATGAAGGTGGCCATCAACCGGTTGCCGAGGATGTTGTCGCGCGAACGCAAACAAGGCATGCGGGTCGTCACGACGGCGCACGACCTGTTGCCGCCGTATTTGTTCCCCAAGGCGGGTTTTCTGCGTCGGTGGTACACAAAAAAAATCATCCAAGATGCAGACGGCGCGGTGATGACCAACGCCGGCGATTTCCATACCGTGATGGATGATGTCAAAGGGATGTGGAACCCCAATACCGTGTTTATCCCGATTGGGGCAAATGTGTCGCCATCGCCACCCGAAAATTACGACCGCGAACTCTGGCGCAGCCGGTTCGGTGTGTTGCGGGGCGACATGCTGCTGGCATACTTTGGCTTGCTGACGCACACCAAGGGTATCGACACACTGTTGTTGGCGATGCGCACATTGCCAGCCAGCACGCGGCTGGCGTTGATCGGCGGCGAGGGCGAATCGAACGAAGACCAGGCATACGCACGCCGTGTCCGCCAAAACATCATCGACTACGGCCTCGAGGATCGTGTGATTGTCACGGGCCATGCCGAACCGACCGATGTGTCGGCGTATCTGATTGCCGCCGACGCCGTGGTGTTGCCGTTCAGTGACGGGTATTCGTATCGGCGCGGCAGCCTGCTGACCGGTTTGGCACATGGGGTGCCGGTAATCACCACCAAGGCACAGCTCAATGTGAGCCAAGATCCGTTGCCGGATTTGATAAGTGGCAAACACGCCCTTTTGGTCGAGCCCGACAGCGATACAGCCCTGGCAGAGGCAATCGAGCAACTCCGCACCAATCCAGAGCTGGCGTTCCACCTGAGTCGCGGTGGGCGAGAACTGATGGAGTTATTTGGGTGGGATCGCATTGTCGCGCAACACGACGACTTGTATCACAGTCTGAAAAGCTAATCGACACCATCGAACACCCCCCGTGGCATGTGCCACGGGGGGTGTTTTGTTCCATCGTGTGCTAGACGCGCGCAACCACGATAGCCCAGCCGATGTGTGGGCGTTCGTAGTGCAGGTAATCGTGGCGCATCGTGGCGACGGCAGTGATCAGGTCATCGTGTTCGGGGTCTGTGGGGTTGGCGGCAATCCACTGTTGCGCGGCCTGCCACTTGCGGGTTTCGTAGCGGTCCCAGTCTTCGAGGGGTGCGACGAGCATCTCGAGCGGCTCGTGGTCGCCACGGATCTGGTCGACGAGGCCAGCCAGGGTGGGGACGGGCCCGAGCTCGGCGAGGGCAGCAGGGAGTGTGTCGGTGAGGCGGAAAATGTCGCCCACGGCGATGAGCCCGCCGGGTTTGACCACGCGGCGGAAGGTGTCGAGGAGCGGCGCAAGCCCGCCGACGGCGAAGGATGCACCGATGCACAAGCCGGCGTCGTAGGTTTGGTCGGTCAGGGTGACGGTGCGACCGTCGGCTTCGATGATGTCGATGCGCTCGTGGACGCCGGCGCGCTGGGCACGCAGGCGGGCGACTTCATTGAACCAGGGATTGATTTCGATCGCAGTAATCCGCGCCCCGGTGCGTTCGGCGATGCGCGTGTCGAGCCAGCCGCGGCCGCTCCCGATGTCGAGGATGTGCTGATCGGCGCGGAACCCCATGAGATCAATCAGGCGATCGAGTTTCTGCGGCGTGCAGGGGTTCGAGATTTCGTGGGTGGCCTCGACAATAGACCAAAAACGCGTGAAATGCATGGTGTTGCTCTGTACTGTTGGTTAGGATTGGGCGGCGAGCGTTACACGGACGGTTGCCAGCGCGTCGCGCACCTGTTGTTGGAGCGCTGCCAGCGTGCCCGTGTTGTCAAAGACGACATCGGCGTGTGCCACTTTGTCGGCCTGGGCCGATTGGGCATCGATACGCAGGATGGCTTCGGCCTCGGTCAAGCCACGGGTCTGC
>CAIPUQ010000469.1 GCA_903868295.1 uncultured Roseiflexaceae bacterium | reverse complement strand
GCGGTGGATTCCGCCGTGACGGTGACGCACCCCGTGGCGACCGCCCATCATTCGGCGGTGACCGGCCCCCACGCCCAGCATACGGTGATCGCCCAAGTGGTGGTGGATTCCGTCGTGATGGCGATGCCCCGCGCGGCGACCGCCCATCATTCGGCGGTGATCGTCCCCCACGCCCAGCGTATGGTGATCGCCCAAGTGGCGGTGGATTCCGTCGTGATGGCGATGCACCCCGTGGCGACCGCCCGTCATTCGGCGGCGACCGGCCACGCCCAGCCTTCGGTGATCGTCCGGCACGGCCGTTCGGTGACCGTCCTGCTGGCGGTGGATTCCGCCGCGACAACGACCGCCCGAGCGGCAACTTCCGCCGCGATGGCGATGCTACCCGACCGTTCGGTGACCGTCCGCCACGTCCCAGCTTCGGCGGGGACCGCCCGGCCGGTGGTGGGTTCCGTCGTGACGGTGACGCCCCACGGGGCGACCGCCCGTCGTTCGGCGGCGACCGCCCACCACGTCGTGACGACGATGCACCACGCGGCGACGCCGGTGATCGCCCACGACCACGCAAGCGCCCATAATCTGGTGCTCGGCTGACTCTCCATTCCCCCGACGGCAGTGCCGACGGGGGAATGTTCTTTTCTCAATCGGTATAGAATACTGTTGAGACTGACTTCGCACCATCGTCTCTCCCATTACACACAATTCCTCATTCATAATTCCTCATTCCTCATTCATAATTCATAATTCATAATTCAAAGGTGAGCTATGCATACGATTGCCATCATCGGTTTGGGCCAAGGGCTGTCACATGTGCAGGCGTTCCAGATGTTGCCGGACTGTCGGGTGGTCGCCGTGTGCGACGTCGACGCACAACTGGCTGCCCAGACTGCCCAACGGTACGAGGTCCCCACGGTCTACACAGACATCGAGGCAGTGCTGGCCGACCGCGCTGTTGATGCCGTCGTCATCGCCACCCCGGATCATCTGCACGGACAACACGCCATCATGGCACTGACTGCCGGCAAGCATGTGCTGAGCGAAATCCCGATGGCGCTGACCATCGACGAATGTCAGCGCATCATTGCCTTGTCGGAACTCACGGGGTTGACCTACCAGATGGGCAATCAGGTGCGCTATGCCGCCTGTCTGCACGACATCCATGGGCTCTTGCGGGCGGGGGATTTGGGACCGTTGTTCTATGGCGAAGGCGAATACCTGCACGACTACCACGATATCGTCGACGAGCGCCCCGCCGACCACTGGCGCATCGACCCGGTTACGCCCCAAACAACACTGCTCGGCGGGGGTCCGCATGCCCTCGATACGTTGCGTTGGTTGATGGGTGTGCGCTTTGTCGAAGCACAGGCGTATCACGTCAGCATCCCGTCGGCGTGGCACACGACGCACACGACCGTTGCCATCCTCAAGGCAGACACCGGCGCCGTCAGCAAAATCACTGTCTCGTACGGGATGCAACGCCCCTATTGCCTCTACTACAGCGTCTATGGCAGCGACGGGTCGTTCGAACGCAGTCGCGACCAAGGCAGCCCGATGGCCGAGACGACGAATTATTACAGCCACCGCAAACTCAGCGGCGCCCGCCGCCTCATCCCTGCCACCGTGCCCAACTGGTACAACCCGCGTATGCCCCGCACGATGATGCTGGGCCATGGCACGATGGAGGTCGAACAAGCCCAGCGCTTCCTCTTGGCTATCCAACAGCAACGCCTGGCCGACATCCACGCGCGCGAAGCCGCAGACTCGATTGTGCCACTCATCTGCGCACTGCAATCGGCAGATCAGGGTGGTGGCGTGGTCGCGATACCACGGCTGTAGGTTCGATTACGAATTATGAATTATGAATTATGAATTTCTAATTTCTCACTGAAAGGTTTTCCGCATGCAACCAATACACATCACCACCAGCGCTGGGGTGCTCGCCGGCCGCAACGACGCGACGCTGGGGGTCTACTGCTTCAAAGGGATCCCGTTCGCAGCGCCGCCGGTAGGTGACTTGCGCTGGTGTGCGCCACAGGCGGTGCGGCCGTGGCAGGGCGTGCGGCTGGCGGATCAATTCGGGCCGCGGGCAATGCAACTTCCGGTGTTCGGCGACATGGATTTCCGCTCCAACGGTATGTCCGAGGACTGTTTGTATCTGAATGTCTGGACACCCAACACCGGCGCAACGGGCCTGCCCGTGCTCGTCTACTTCTATGGCGGCGGCAACATCGCCGGCGACGGCTCGGAACCGCGCTACGACGGTGCTGCATTGGCCGCCCAGGGCATCATCGTGGTGACGGTCAACTATCGGCTGGGGGTGTTTGGGTTCCTCGCGCACCCGGCGCTTGCAGATGCAACCCACCAGTCGGTGGGCAACTACGGCTATCTCGATCAGCGTGCGGCCTTGCAATGGGTCCAGGCAGAGATCGGTGCCTTCGGCGGTGACCCGGGCCGCGTGTCGATTGCCGGTGAATCAGCCGGATCAAT
>CAIPUQ010000468.1 GCA_903868295.1 uncultured Roseiflexaceae bacterium | reverse complement strand
GAGCAAGTCGCTCGCTCGTTTGCCGTCGTCGGTGCTGCCCAGACCATCACCGTGTCACCCGACATGAACAAGCGGATCTATGATCCCGAGTTCGATATCACCGCCGATGCCGATTCGGGTCTGCCGGTGACCGTGGTCAGCAACACCCCATCGGTGTGTACCATTGTCGGCAAGAAGGTCAAGCTCTTGAGCGGCGGCAAATGTGTCCTCCGTGCATCACAGCCAGGCGGCACCATCGGTGGCGCGACCTACGCTGCCGCTGCAGATGCGTTCATCCACATTACCGTCGACGGTGCGACCGCAACGATGACGCCTACCAAGACGCGGACCATGACGCCTACCCCTATTCCGAACTTGCTCAAAAAAGCCGCAGTCGGTAGTTCGTTCGTCCTCGGGTTGCTCCAGAACGGCACGCTCGTGACCTGGGGCATGAACAAAGAATTCCAAACCAACATCCCACCATGTTGTGCAAACAGCATCACCGATGTTGCTGTGGGGACGAACTTCGCCCTCGCACTCAAAGGCGGACGTGTCTTCGCCTGGGGCGCGAACACGCGCGGGCAGCTTCAGATCCCGACGGGTGCATTGAAGGATGTCACGTCCATTGCAGCAGGGTATGCGCACGGTCTGGCACTTAAGAAAGACGGTACTATTGTCTGCTGGGGCAACAACCTCAACAAACAATGTAATGCACCCAAGGGTCTCACCGGAGTCAAAGCAATAGCCGGCGGTAGTGAACACACCTTGGCAATTACCAAAGACGACAAAGTCCTCGGTTGGGGCCTCAACACCGTTTCACAGGTCAAAATCCCGCCCACTGCCGTTGGTGTCACCGCTATCAGCGCAGGCTGTGATCACAACCTTGCCATCAAAAAAGACGGCAGTGTAATTGCTTGGGGCGGAAACACCTACAAGCAGTCGATTGTGCCGCCAAACCTAAAAGACGTAAAGTCCATCGGCGCTGGTTGTCACTACTCGATGGCGATGATGCAAGACGGTACACTGTTCGGCTGGGGTCGCAATGAATTCGGTCAGTATTCATTCCCTACCGGCGTGAAGAATGCTTTTGCCATCGGCGTTGGGTACGTCAACTCCATCATCAGTTTGCGTGACGGCAGCGTCATTGCAATTGGTGCACCGGAAAACGGCGCGCTGGTAAGCCGCACACCAACACCTACCCCATAGTCGGACGACTGCAACGCCCCCCACGCCGCTCGGCGTGGGGGGCGTTTTCAATCAGCGCCAACTCTTCAATCAGCAACAAACGTAGATTTTATTTTCTATCAGGTCTACTTAACCATCCTGTTAGAAAACACCTATCACTTCGCCTCGAGAGTTTCATACAATAGATACTGGTATGTTGTACAAAAACCGAACCACGTTGTTTGTTCGTTTTGGAGCGTAGATATGAAGCCTACACGTTCGCGATCACCGTTGCTGCGCCATAGAGTATTCCACCTGTTGTTTCTCCTTTTGCTGGTGGTCGGTTCTGTATATGCCATTGATACACCACCATCACCCGTCAATGCATCGGTACAGAGCACATCTGCCGGTCGGAGCGGGCAGGTACAACAGCGAACCAGCAGCGGACGGGTCATACCGTCAACGAGTAATCCTACCCGCAACGGCATAACCGCGAGCCGTACCTATGCAAATACAACATT
>CAIPUQ010000467.1 GCA_903868295.1 uncultured Roseiflexaceae bacterium | reverse complement strand
GATATCTCGGAAGAACTCATCCTTGCGGAAATCGCGTCGGCAGGCTATGCCGGCGCACCGATTGGACCCAAGCCTGCCACGAGTGCAGCTGAACGGCTCGCACTCTGGCATCGCTCCGGGTTAGCGCCTGCCCCTGGCTATATCGGTGCCGATTTTTGGGATCCACGCAAGTATCCCGCGATCATCGCACAAGCAACCTCGTATGCGCAGTTTGCACGCGAAGTTGGAGTGACTGCGTGCTATGTGGCAGCGAATGTGGACAACACCAAACTGGTGAATGGCCGCACACGGATGCAAGCTGCGGGGCACGTCAGCGCTGCGGACGGCCTCACGGATGCTGAGTGGGATCAGTTTATTGCCACCATCACCGAGGTCGGCACAATCATGCAGGCGCATGGAGTGACCGCTGCTTTTCATAATCATGTCGGCAGTTTCGTCGAGACGCGTACCGAACTCGATCGATTGATGGACGCCGTCGCACCAGACGTGTTGGCATTGGGGCCAGATACGGGGCATATGGCATGGGCAGGCGATGATCCCGTCGCGATGGTACAGGCGTATGCACAACGCATTCGTACGATGCACCTGAAAGATGTGAATGCCGCTGCTGCTGCCAAAGCGCGTGCAGACCGCACCGACTACCGCGGTGCCGAGCGCTACGGTGTGTGGACCGAGCTCGGGCAGGGTTCGGTCGACTTCCCGGCTATTTTTGCAACCCTCAGAGCGGCACAATTTGCAGGATGGCTCATCGTCGAAACAGACGTGACCCAGCTAGAGTCGCCAATGGCGAGTGCCCTGCAAAGCCGTGCCTATCTGCGTTCGGTGGGGCTATAGGATTCGCACAAGAGATCAAAGGAGATCACCATGTCGTATCGCGTAGGAATCATTGGGTGTGGTCGGCCATGGAAGAGTGAGGGTGCGACCGGATTCGGCATGTCACATCAGCATGCCTTTGGCTACAAAGCCAGTGGGCACGCCACGATTGTCGCCCTTGCAGACGTCGTACGGGCAAATGCCGAGGCCTTCGCCGCCATCCATGGTGGTGCTGACGGCATTTACACCGATTACCATGAGATGCTCGCCAACGCCAAGCTCGATATCGTCAGCATTGCGACGTGGCCACATATGCACGCGGACATGGTCATTGCTACGGCCAATGCCGGTGTCAAAGCAATCCACTGCGAAAAACCCATGGCCCCGACCTACGGCGAGTGCAAGGCAATGGTCGCAGCCTGCGAGGCAAATGGCGTTCAGCTGACATTCAACCATCAGCGGCGCTTCGGGACTCCGTTCCGGGCTGCCAAAGCACTCTTAGACAGTGGGCGCATAGGTACGCTCGAGCGCATCGAAGCAACCTGCGACAACATGTACGACTGGGGCACCCACTGGTTCGACATGGCGTGTTACTTCAATAATGAATGTGACGCCGATTGGGTATTGGGACAGGTCGATTTGCGTGACCCACAAACGGTATTTGGTGTCGCCATCGAAAAACACGGTGTGAGCTTCACGCACTTCAAAAACGGGGTTACTCTGCTGCTGAGCACCGGATATCAAGCAGGCCCACGGTTTGGTCTGCGCATGATCGGGAGCGACGGCATCATCGATGTCGGAGTCGACGACAAGACGCACCTCAGGGTCAAAGGCAAAGGGGATTCAGCGTGGGCCATCATCCCAGACACTGAGGGGTTACACGGGAACGATAATGTGGAACGCTGTGTCATCGACCTGGTCGACGCGTTGCGCACCGGCAGGGAACCGGAGTTGTCTGGTCGGCGGGCACTACGGGCGAGTGAGTTGATTTTTGCGACATACGAGTCTGCACGGACCCGTGGCCGCATCGATCTTCCGCTCAAGAGCACCGATTCGGCACTGCTGAGCATGCTGGGTAAGTAATCACGTTCACGGACCCCCTGATTGCCACAGGCAATCAGGGGGTTTTTTGACATATCTCGCAATCGCTTGCGGTTTGGTTGATTGCCGGTATGGTGCCTAGTCCGGTTACTGTTTGTTCGCTCTACCCTTTTGCTGCCGTGTTCAATAATGTCGTACAGACATGTTCCCAGGTGATGTGCTCGACCGTTTCTGGGCCGTGCCCACCAAGCCGTGCAGCTTCGAGCGGGTCAGATGCGAGTCGGTCGAGTGCAATGGCGATACGTGCCGCGCTCGGATCGCAGACAATGCCATTGTGTCCGTCGCGGACGAACTCGAGTGTGCCGCCAGCGTCGCTGGTTGTCACGACTGCTTTGTGCGCCCGCATCGCCTGGATTGTGGTGAAGCCATAATCTTCGTCGAACGGGGCATAGTAGACCGCACGCGCACCGGCGTACAGTGTCATCAGCTCGGCAGTCGACACGAACCCGCGCAATGAGATGCGATCGCCGAGACCGTAGCGTGCGATACGCTCGGCCAACCGGTCGCGTTCGGGGCCAGTACTCGTCAGCACAAAGCGAAACGGCACCGTCATTTGGGCAACTGCATCAATGAGCAAATCTATCCGTTTGGCTGCATCGAGTCGTGCGTCAGACAGGATGTAGTCACCATATTCGCTGTGGGTCAACAGGTCGGTGTAGGCGCTCGGAGGCGCTAACGGCGTGCAATCAACGAAATTGTAGCGCTTGGCGCGCCGTGCCACGTTTGCCGAAATGGCATACAACCCCTGTGCTTCGTGCAACGCCGCCGTATCTGCCTGGATCAGGGCATCTCGGATGCCGCGGTCTTCTGCGCTGTTGACAAAATCCGAGAAATTGCCACCATACCAGTCATAAGCCTGTCGGTGCTGATGCACCAACCAGACGATTTTGCGGCGATGGGTAACAAAATACGATGGAAATTTGGTCGCAATAACAAGGTCTACTGGCACGCCATCGACTTCGTTGAGGTCGATCATCCGCCATGCCAGGATACTGTCGAGCAGATGCTGATGGGGTTGCCACCGATACGGCAGGCTGACGATATCGACGACGTGGCCGCGGCTCCGCAATGCATCACGCAGACCTTCGACGAGGAGCTCAGCGCCGCCGCGGACAAATGGTACTTGAGCTGTGCAGATGATGATGCGCATAGTATCTACGTACCCAACACTGCGGCCACGACACGTGTCGCCACATCGGGCCAGCGGCAATGTGTGTGGACATAAGATTGCCCCGATGCACCGAAGGTAGCGGCGATGTCGGGGTGTTCGAGGAGGATGTCGAGGGCTGCAGCGAAGCTTGCAAAGTCAGCGAAATCGAGTCCACCGTGGGCTTCAGCAACCGCGCCGGCAGTCACTGCACAGGTGCGATTGACCAACGCAGGACGACCTTGGAGCCATGCTTCCATCAATACAAAGGCGAAACTCTCTTGGGTGCCAGCATGCACAAAGACGTCCGCAGCTGCAAACGCGTTGGCCTTGTCTTGTTCGGACAAGAATCCCACATCGCGGACAAATACCTGCTGATACGAGGTGAGTGCGATTGGGTCACGGCCAGATAACACGAGTGTGACGAGTCTACCGCGCCGCAGGATGTACTCTTGGACGTACCGGATGAGCAGCGGGACGTTTTTGGTGACATCGCGACGCCCTGCAAAAAAGAGCATCGGTGTGGTGATATTGAAGTCAGCGCGGAAGGCAGCGGCGTCACCGGTCACCGTCAGGTCAATCCCCAATCGTGAGAGGACAACACGCTCCGGTGGGAGGTCGTACTGACGCACCAAAAAATCACGTTCTTGGGAGCTATTGGCAAGCAATGTTTGGGCGTGTTGAATTTGCCAACGCGAGAGGGTGTGGTACGCATAGGGTTCGTCGTGCATACACGGCAACAGATAGGTTTGTTCGGGTACCAGCATGCCACCCCATACGCTGATGGGTAATGGATACGGGACAAAGATGTAGCGACGCTCAGCTGCCTGGTCGACCAGAGCCGCCAATAAATCATCCGAATGGACCAACGTCGAAAGCACCCGCAGTTCGCGCCGGGGCGGATTGAGTTGTTTGAGGGTGCGTTGCACCAGCGGATGGCGAGCAGCCACAGCGGGAACTGCACTGTCTTCGAGCTCTGGACTGACTGCAAACCGATACACCGGCACCCCGGCGTCGGTACTCGCTCCGACCGGGTAGTGGGGTGCGCGGGGTGCAAATGCGTCGCGGGCAGTCGTGCTCCAGACCTCGACAGGAACCCCGAGTGCAGCAATGGATTGGGCCAGACGGCGCGCAGCCACCTCGGCACCGCCGGCAGTGTCGGGACCAAACCAGGTGCTGACAATAGTGAGTTTAGGCGTCATGGCGGGTACGAATGTGATCGAGTGGCTGTGCAACCCGGAGAGCGACCATGTACGTTGCCAAGTGGACGAGACTGATGTGGATCGCGCGGTTACACGCGTTCATGTGTTGTGTGACCGGGTTGATGTACCACTGCAATAACCGTCGTTGCAGTTTGTGGACAACATTTGCGAGATGGTCGCGTGGGCGATCGACGGGAAGCGGCCAGTGTGCATGGACGATGGCTATATGTGCCCGTTGTGCCTCGTCGACGCGCAGATCGTTTTCCCACATGTCGAACGTGGGCTCGTTGGCTGCAAGGTGCGCTTGTGCGTGCGCTGCGGTTTCGGCGGTAATGGCGCGATCGCTCCGTGGAGCCATTGGGGGTGTTTGTGGCGGTGGTGGAAGTGCCGCGGTTTGTTCAGCAAAGACATCAAGCATGAGCCGCAGAGCGCGCAGGGTTGCGTCGTTGAACGCGTTCTGCTGTTCGACGATGGGGTTTATATACCAGCGCAACAAGCGGCGGGTTATTTTCTGGAGGGCGGCGACGATACGTCCAACCAGCCCAACCCCTTGGATAGGCCAATGGGCGCTGATGACGCGTGTCAACTCGACTTCGTGGAGTGCTTCGTGGAGGACGCGCAGTTCCTCACGTGTCAGGGCACTGGTACTGCCCGATTGGGTTGTGTTGGTGTGAATACGGCGCTGGAGATCAGACAAAAGCGCTGCCACATCGATAGCGGTGTGTGCCGGCTGCGTCATACATACCTCATGGATTCTGGACTGTTGTGCGTTATTGTAGCATAGTGCGTTTGTGGCACAGCGTCGTGCGGAGGTCGCGGTGTATAATGCCGTATCGGCCGATACGAATGAGGAATTCACGCATGCGTGTACTGTTGCTCGGAAGTGGTGGACGTGAGCACGCGCTGGCACGGGTGATTGCTGCGTCACCGTTTTTGGATCAGTTGACCATCGCCCCTGGCAATCCGGGCATGGCCGACCTGGGGACGTTGATCCACGCGCCGACCCTTCCCGATGTGCTGGCGTGGATCAGCACCAATCCGGTCGAATTGGTCGTGATTGGGCCCGAAGCGCCACTCGCTGCGGGGTGGGCAGATGCCATCCGTGCAACGGGTGTGGCGGTATTTGGACCGTCGCAACAAGCCGCTCGCCTCGAGAGTAGCAAGTCGTTCGCCAAAAGCATCATGCAACATGTGCAGGTGCCGACTGCCCGCTACAAAGTATTTGCGCGTGCTGACGAAGCAATCGCGTTTGTCCAGAACAGCGACCTCGCATGGGTTGTCAAAGCCGACGGACTGGCAGCAGGCAAAGGGGTCATCGTAGCCGAATCTGTTGCCGAAACTATCGCAGCTATCGCGAGCATCACAGACATACCAGCTGGACACCAGATTCTCCTCGAAGAACGCCTGTCCGGGCCCGAAGTCTCACTGATTGCGATTTGCGACGGCGAACGCTATAGTGTGTTGCCGACCGCACGCGATCACAAGCGCCTCTATGACGATGACCGTGGCCCCAACACGGGCGGTATGGGTACCATTGCGCCACTCCATGCCATCAATCACCACACCGCCAAACAACTAGCCGAGCTCGTTATCAAGCCGGTGCTCGAATTCATGCGGCTCCATGACATGCCGTTTGTCGGTGCCCTGTATGCCGGCGTGATGTTGACTGATGACGGTCCCAAAGTCATCGAATACAATGCCCGCTTTGGTGACCCCGAAACCCAGGTGATATTGCCCCTTGTCGATGGTGATGTGCTCAAGGCTCTCTCGGATGCGGCCCATGGTCGCCTCGACCCCGACATCCTAGGGTGGCGGCAGGGCGCCGCTGCGTGCGTGGTGGTGGCGAGTCACGGCTATCCCGAGAGCCCCCGTCGTGGCGATGCGATCCGTATTGATGCACAGCTCCCTGCGGGGGGCATGGTGCTCCACGGAGGGACCGTCCTACGCGATGGTCAGCTCGTGAGCAACGGTGGGCGTGTGTTGAACGCAGTAGGCGTCGGCGCGACACACGCCGAAGCACTCAAGGTAGCCTATGCCGTGGTCGACTGTATTGCCCTCGCCGGTATGCACTACCGACTCGACATTGGTCAGTCGGAGTTGCCATGAAGCAGCCTGCACTCGTTGTTGCGGCATCCGGCGGTGGCTCAAACTTGCAGGCACTGATTGATGCAATCGCTACTGGGAGTTTGGCCATGCGCATCGCACTGGTCATCAGCGATCAACCGACATGCGGCGCAGTCCAGCGTGCACTCGCACACAACATTGCAGTCTGTGCGATACCCTATCCACGGCGCGCTCCCATGCTGGAACGTATCGCGTGGGAAACACAGGCTATGCAGGTTGTTGATTGTTTCGCGCCAAACATCATATTACTTTCGGGATTCATGCGTATTTTGAGCAGTACGACGCTCGCTCGTGTGACCGTACCCCTGCTCAATCAGCATCCTGCATTATTGCCAGACGATGGTGGCGATATAGTCACACTCAGTGACGGCCGTACAATCCCTGCATTACGTGGGGCACATGTCGTGCGTGATGCGATTGCCCAACGATTACCGGTAACGGGGTGCACCATCCATCGGGTGGTACCAGAGGTCGACCGTGGCCCCGTGCTTGCACGCGCCGAAGTGACGGTATATGCCGATGACGACGAGATGACTTTGCACGCGCGTATCCGGGCGGTCGAACAACAGCTGTTGATTACAACGATGCAGACCTTCGTCTAACGTTCGATTGTGTAGGCGCAAAAATTCATCCCCCGTACGATATGTTCGTACGGGGGATGAATGGTTCCCGGGGTTTGCTTTGATACAGAGCTGTACTTTGATTAGTCGCGCCGACCAGTGCCCAGGAAGCGCAAAAGGAAAAGAAAGAGGTTGATGAAATCTAAGTAGAGTTTGAGCGCACCGATAATGGCGAAGCGATGAGTATCGTCTTCAGTCGAGACATTCTGTGCCATCCGGGTCAATGATTGCACATCATACGCCGTCAGCCCCACAAAAATCAGCACACCGGCAGCGCTGATCACCAGAGACATCAGACCACTACCCAAAAAGATGTTGACAACGGAGGCAATCACCAACCCGACAAGTGCCATCATGAGCATCGAGCCCATCCCGGTCAAATCGCGCTTGGTGGTTGCACCGTACAATGCCATGGTTGCAAACGTACCGGCAGTCACAAAAAACGTTGTGCCGATAGAGCTTAACGTGTAAGCGTAGAAAATCGGGGTCAAGGTAACCCCTGAAAGCGCAGAATATGCCAAAAAGAGGATGGTTGCAGTTGTTGGCGCCATCTTGTTGATACGGGCACTCAGAAAGAATACCACCCCAATCTGGACAAGCAAAAGCACAATCATCATCGAACCAAGGGACTTCACAGCTCCCGAATTGTACAGGCTGGTTGCCACAGCACCAGTCACCATCAATCCGGCGGTCATCCACAGGTATACCTGTTGCATGGCTTTTTGGATGACAATAACGGGATTAATAACATTTGATTGCATGTGATTCTCCGAATAAGTGTTCGATAGTAGTATCACACATTTTACGGCATGTGCACAGTCTTGGTTGCATGAACTGTTGATGAGGAAAGTGATTCAAGGTATGATAGCGGTATATGAAAGATGTACCTGTGCGCCCACCAGTCGTCATATTGGCATCTCAATCTCCCCGTCGGGCTGCAATACTAGATGCACTCGGCGTTCACTATGCGGTATCGGTCAGCGATGCCGAAGAAGCAGCGACGTTCCCCGCGGTTGACCAAAGCACGAACATGCCGCATGTCAGCGTGCCGCGTACTGAGCATCCTGCGGTGCGTGCATGGCGCAAGGGGAGTCACATTGCTGATCTGCATCCAGATATGATCGTCATCGCGGCCGACACGATTGTGGTCTGTGATGGGATGGTATTGAACAAGCCAACAGATGCCGACGATGCCTCACGGATGTTGCGGCTGTTATCTGGTCGAACGCATATGGTCTATACGGGTTTAGCGTTGTTTGCGCCCAGTCAGCTGCCTCGGTATGTGGTAGAACAATCGAACGTCGAGATGCGTATCCTTTCGGACGACGAAATAACAGCGTATGTACGCACCGGAGAACCGATGGACAAAGCGGGTGCATACGGTATTCAAGGGATTGCTGGTACGTTGGTGCAGGCGGTGACCGGTAGCTTTACGAATGTGGTGGGGATGCCCATGCAAGCGACCGTCAACTTGTTGTCTATTGCTGGAGTCCATGTTGCACAGACGATAGATGCTGCATACGCACAATGGCGCACCGCACACCCATTATTGCGCACAGAGCTCGGACGTGAGCCATGACCATCCACGCATCCGATACCCGCGTTGTGGTTATCACCAATGCACTAGCTGGTCAAGCGGTTGCGCGCGCCGAAGCAGTAACGAATGCCGTATCACTCTGGCGTGCGCACGGATGGGATGTATCCGTACGCGAGACCACCAAACACGGTGATGCAGAACGGTATGCCCGCGAAGCAGTTGCCGCAGGGGTACACATCGTCATCCCCGCGGGAGGCGATGGAACGGTCAACGAAGTGGCGAATGGTCTGGTAGGCAGCACCACGATCCTCGCACCGCTTCCCATCGGCACCGTCAATGTGTGGGCTCGCGAGGCGGGGTTTTCGATGGACGTGGCAACTGCTGCCGTTCAGATCTTGACTGCGCAACGCAGTGTCATCGATGTCGGTAAATGTGGCGACCGGTTTTTTGTATTGATGGCCGGCATCGGGTTCGATGCAGCAGTCGTTCAGCACCTCTACGCACGTGATAAGCGACGCTTTGGGGTGATGGCCTACATCGGCAGAATTTGGTCTGTGATGTGGGGGTATCGTGGTCAGCAGGTGCGTGTCCAACTCGACGATGAAGTGTTCGACGTGTCGCTGTTGATGATGATTGTGGGGAACACCGCACGCTACGCGAGCTTTATTCCTTTTACTCCTGACGCGGCAGTGGATGACGGGATGCTCGATGTCTACATGCTCGTCGGCGCAGACATGTTGTCCGGCCCGTTTCGCTTCATGGCGCTGTATCTCAAGCGGATTATGCCGTTCCTCGACCCGCACGGTATCAGTCGCCGGGTGCGAACGGTTACGATAGACGGTAGACCGATTGCCATGCAACTCGATGGCGACCATGTTGGTACCACACCGGCACGCATTACAATACAGCCCAGCGCCCTACATGTTTTGGTGACGCACGGAGCAGCACAGACGTTACGGCTTGCACCTTGGGGAATGGAGAAATCATGAAACACGTTCTTGCGTGGTGGATTATCGGTATGCTGCTGGTTGGTTGTAGTCAATTGGGTACATCAAATACCGCAACAACTGATTCTACTGGTACGACAAGCTCCCCTGCGATTATCGCCACACCTGATTTGCCAGGCCGCCTGTTGTTGGTCAAATCAGGGAATTTGCTGATGTGGCATGACGGGCAGCTCCAGCAGTTAACCTCGAGCGGAGATGCATGGCAGCCGGCCTTTTCACGGGATGGCACCCGCATCGTGTTTGTCCGTCGTGGGCAGAGTTATAGCGATATCATGCTGACGGCTGCGACCGGTGGCGAAGCAATTCAACTCACCGATAATGGCTCACGCCACGCGTTACAGAGCTTTGAGCGCATCTACGATTCAATGTGGGCGTTCTATCCCAATTTTTCGCCAGATGGGAGTCGGATTGTCTACGCATCACAATTCGGCCCACCCGAAGGCTCGCCGGCATCCGAATACCGGTTGGTGATGTATGTCCAAGATGCCCGCGCAGGGGCTGAACGAATAACCGCCTACTCAGATGGGTCCGGCAATGTTGGGCATTCGATTTTTGACGCCGAAAGCAAAGGTATCTATTTTGCGTTTAACCCCGCTGGCCAGAATGGTGCGCCACGTATCATGTACTACAACTTGGCGAACGGGGGTTTGTCGCTTCCGTCTGGGTTGCCAGACCAAACGTACGATCCTGCACTCAGCCCAGATGGCAAGACGCTCTTCTACGCGAAACGGGACGGCGATACGACAGAAATCTACAGCATCCCCACTGCAGGTGG
>CAIPUQ010000466.1 GCA_903868295.1 uncultured Roseiflexaceae bacterium | reverse complement strand
TCTCGACGTGGGTACGATCAGGCAGTCTTGTTAGCGCAGGCTGTTGCCCACAGACTTGGTGTATGGTATTGCGCAGGTCTTGTCCGAACGCGGGATACCATTGCGCAAGCACAGCTCTCACGAACGCAGCGGGCGGCGAATGTCGCAGGTGCATTTGGATGGCATGGCACGGTGCCGAAGGGGCGGGTGTTGCTGGTCGATGATATTTGTACCACTGGTGCGACGCTGCGCGAGGCAATACGTGTGTTGCATGCTGTAGGGATTCAGGATGTTGATGTAGCGGTGATTGCGCGCGGACAAACAAATGACTCCCGTTCGGTTGAACGGGAGTCATTGCTGGGGTGAGGTTATTCTTCTTCGACGTCGTCGTGTTTGGATTCGTCTTTGGCCAAATCACCCAAGCTGATTTCCTTCTCACCATAGGTTGCCTTGGGAGCGGGACCAGTACGTGCTTTGGCTTTCTTCGAACCAGGGAACTCGTCGATGTCTTCGTCTGCGTCGCTGTTTTCTTCACCGCCGTCGAAGGTGTCATCGTCGTCTTCGTAGGACAAACGTGGCATTTCTTCTTCTTCGTCGTAGCCACTGCCGATACCACCCTCTTCGATTTCTTCGTCGGCGAGGTCCAGCAATGGTGCCTTGTCTTCGTCGATAAGCTTGCCCGGGAACGACACTTCGCCCCGATGATCAGGGTTGTGATAGACCTCGCGGACAACCAAATCGACGTGATGATAGTGCTCGCTCACACGCCACACGATGGCAGCGTAGCGATTACCGGCACGCATAAATCGAATAATGCGTTGCGCGACCCGTGGCTCGAGGCGACCGATGAGTTTGTCATTGATGTCATAGACGTCGATCGCGTTGGCGTCTTCGGGGATTGCATCGATTGCGTAATGAACTGATGGGATCGAATCGAGTGTCGTGAGGGTAGACGTGACCACGACGGCGTTGACGACCGGTTCAACCGCTGCAGCAGCAGACGTGGTTTTGCTGGCCTTCGGTTTTGCTGGTTTCTTGAGGGCTTGTGAGCCGTTCTGATCTTCGGCCTGCTCGCCCTTGTTCTCGATATCAGCGCTGACTTTCGCGCTCGTTTTCGCCGACCGGGCGCCTTGCTTTGTCAGCGGTGCTGATGACTTCGCAACAGGGTTCTCAGTCCGGTTTTGGGCATCATCTTTGACACCGGCGAGCTTCATGTAGACCACTTCGCCGGGCAGCAACGACAGTGGCTCGGGCTGATCGATGTGAATGGTGGTGAGGATGGACTTGCCGGTTTCGATGACGAAATTGCGCATTTCGACATACGTGCGCGTTTTGGTCGGCTGTGTTTCCGTCTTTTCGATGACGCTCAAGGCGCGACGGGCAATGGGATTGAGTTCGTTGTACTCGAGCACGAGCGCGTACGTACGTTTGGCCGCTTCGACATCGCCACTTTCGTAGTAGGCTTTTGCGAGTCGGTTCAGTGTCTCGACGTCTTTTTCGTCGAGTGAAAGCATATCTTCGTTGGCAATAATCGCATTGCCCCAGTCACCCTGGATTGCATAGTTGACGGCGACGGTTTGCAGGCGTCGGCGTTGTCGGACCAGCTCGTCTTTTTTACTCATCATCACTCCTTTGCCTGCCGGCATTAGGTTCGGGCACATCCAAGTTCAGGATGGTTCACACACGATAAAACGAGCGTTAGTGCGAATGCATTGTTACCTGCATGGGCAATCATGCTCGGAAAGATACTCTTACTGTGCTGGCGTACCCAGCCGAGGACCAGTCCCATGGCAAATGTCTGCAGGACAAGGGTGATACTCCCGGTGCTTGCAGACCATGTGTGTGCACCTGCGAATAGTGCTGCACTCAGCGCGACCGCGATTGTTGGCCTGACCAACCCCTCCAGACGACCGTACACATACCCACGGAAGAGGATTTCTTCTGCACAGGGGACAATCACCGCTGCCACCAGCAGAAAAGCCACTTGCCCCGTTGTATCACCTGCCTCGATGGGGAGCAGGGCAATCTGATTGTGCGTCTTGCCTGCAAGGGCTGCAATCACGCCAACCACAAGGTTGCCTGTTAGGACCACGGGCAAGGCAATCACGCTTGCCAGGACGACACTGCGGATATCTTGCGGTGCCCCGAGCAGAAGTCGCCAATCCGATGCGGAACGCCAGCGCAAGAATCCCACTATCAGACCGTTCTGGATAAGCAGTACCGCGCACACCGCCCAAATACCGAGATCGGTGAGTGACGTAGTACCCGCAGGAACACTACCAATCCAGCGAGCGCCGTGTACAACCCCGAGCGAAGCCCCGACTGCACACAGGAGGCAGACCGCAGTGTCAACGAAGAGTGTCAGCCACTGTTTAGTCAGGGCTAACCTCACCAATGACTTCACCAGAGAGTGACCATGGGCTGGTGTGCGTCACACGTACGCGTGCCACACGTCCACGCCACTCGTCGGGGCTGGCGAAAAAGACCAGCTGATTGCCGCTCGAACGACCGCGCCACTTGCCTTTGCTCTCTGCTTCGACCAAGACCTCGACAACGGCGTTGAGCAATCGTGCACTGCGTTCGGTTGCGATACCTTCTTGCACGCGTTCGAGCTCGATCCGTCGTTGTGCCTTGACTCCTTCGGGTACGGCTTGGACCGGGTCTTCTTCGAGCGTCGCAGCACGTGTGCCGGGTCGCGAAGAAAACGCCGCTATATGAATCTTGTCGAAGTGGAGTTCTTTGACAAGGTCGACCGTCGCTTGGAATTCCTCATCCGATTCACCGGGGTGACCGACGATGATGTCGGTGCTCAGCGCGATATCCGGCATGACAGTGCGCAAACTCGCAGCGAGCTCGCGATAGCGCTGGACGGTGTAGCCACGACGCATACGCTTGAGCATTGCGTCATGTCCGTGTTGGATGGGAAGATTGATTTCGCGGGGGCATTTGGGCAGACTGGCCATGGTCTGCATCAGTCGTTCGTTGATCCAGGCAGGATGCGAGGTCAAAAAGCGCAGCCGGACCAACCCTGGCACCGCATGCACGGCGGTCAAGAGGTCTGCAAGCTCGGGCCGACCGGGGAGGTCGTGCCCCCACGAGTCGACAATTTGACCCAGCAAGGTTATCTCTTTGGCGCCGCGTGCCACAATCCGTGTCACTTCGTCGACGATTTCGGCAAGCGGGCGGCTGATTTCTTTGCCGCGTCGCAATGGGATGACACAGTACGAGCACGACATATTACAGCCGTATTGGATGGGTACGTGGACGGTGACCGGCGGAGTGGTCCAATCTGCAACGGGCAAGGCTGGCTCGTCCATTGTGTAAATTGCGTTAGGCGCAAGCGCAACAACCTCGTCGACAGCGGAGGGTGAGACAAAATGGTCGACGATGGGAAGCCGTTGCTTGAATATTGAGGTGTTCTCGGGGCCGACCATGCACCCCCAGAGGACGATTTGCATTTCAGGGTTCTCGCGTTTGACGCGTTGCAAATCGCCGAGTTTGCCGATGATACGTTCTTCGGCAGACGCTCGCACACTACACGAGTTGAGCACCACAAAACTGGCGTCTTCGGGCCGTGCAGCGGGTGCGTACCCGACACTCTGCAGACCACTCTCGAGCCGTTCTGAGTCCGAGATGTTCATTTGACAGCCGACGGTCCACACATAATAGCGACGCTCGCGTGGTGTGTCATCACGCGAAGTCGTCGCCGGTGCG
>CAIPUQ010000465.1 GCA_903868295.1 uncultured Roseiflexaceae bacterium | reverse complement strand
CCGATGCTGACGGATCCGTTGCACTCCCACCGCAAGCGCAAAAAAGCCCGTACAGATAAGCACGATAGTGGCCCCGGTCGACACCGCGTAGTGGTAGGACAATATCAACCCCAGTACCGCTGAACCCGCACCAATAGCTGCAGCAAAGATCATCATGCTACGCAGGTCCCGGGTCAATAATGATGCTGTTGCTGCGGGTGTGACCAGTAACGCACTGGTCAATATCACGCCAACAACTTGAATCCCAGATACCACCGTAAAGGCCAACAGCACCAACAATGTCGTCCGTAGGTAATCGGTGTGAATGCCCATCACCTCAGCTTGCAGGGAATCAAACGAGGCCAGTTCGAATTCTTTGTGGAGCAATGCGAGTACCACGAGTACCACGAGAGCGACGGCGCCGATCAGCCAGACATCGGTGCGATCGACTCCCAAGATATTACCAAACAAAATATGACTGAGATCGCGAAAGGATTGTGTGCCACTCATCAATACGATGCCGAGGGCAAACATCGCCGTAAAGATGACGCCGATGGCAGTATCCTCGCGGAGCGTGCTTTTGCGCGCCATCCAGCCAATCCCTAGTGCGGTCATCACTCCAGCGGCTAGCGCCCCGCCAAACAAATTCCAACCGTTCAAATACGCGACGACAACGCCTGGCAGTGCGGTATGTGCAAGCGCATCACCGATAAATGCAAGCCGCCGCAGTACCACATAGCTTCCAATAACCCCACAGGTCATCGCAATAATGACCGACGCAAAGAGTGCACTTTGCATAAATCCATACTGAAACGGCCCGATGATCCACTCATAGATTGCATTCATAATGCCAACTCCGCAGGTGCTGCAGCATACGACGGAGCATCGGTGAACGCTGCAATCGTACCATCGTGAATGACCGCGACATAATCGAATTCTTCGCGGAGTCGACTCAGATCGTGCGTCGCTACAACGATGGTACGGCCGAGCGCTTTGAGTTCTGCAACAATTCTGGTTATCAGCAACCGTGTTTCGGGATCGATGTTGTTGAACGGTTCGTCGAGCAACAGCAGTTCTGATTCTTGAACGATGGCTCTGCCCAAGAGTGCCCGTTGTTGTTGACCGCCCGATAAATCGCTGATCAGGCGGTCCGCTACGGATGAGAGGTTGAGGCGCTCCAATGTCTGTTCGACAAGTGCGAGATCGTGCGCTTTGGGTTGACGTAACCAACCAATGTGGACATATCGTCCGGTGAGGACAAATCGACGTACCGAAATAGGGAAGCGCCAATCGATTTCGCCGCGTTGCGGCAAATAGGCGACACGATGATGACAGGCACGGACGTTCCGACCGAATATCAACACTGATCCTGAACTATAGGGTTGCAACCCGACCAACGTCTTGAGCAAGGTACTTTTCCCTGCACCGTTTTGGCCGATCAGTGCCACGCGCGCGCTGGCGGGTATGGTGACCGAAACGCCCGAGAGTGCTTCGCCTTGCTTTGCATCGTAGCGGACGTGCAAATCATGGATTTCAATCGCAGGGGCGTCTGGCACCGAGTCCACGTGGGTGCGCCCACTATAGTTCAGGAACATAATTACTTGCCTTGCAATGCGGTTTTCATGGTTGTCACATTGTAACGCATCATGTTGAGATAGGTTGAACCATCACTGTCTGTGCTTCCCAATGCATCGGTGTACAGTGCAGGTGCAATCGTCACACCTGCTTCGGTAGCGACATTGTCGATCAATGAACTATTGCTCATGTTTTCGATGAATATCGTCGGGACTGCACTTTCCCGTATTGCAGCCGTGAGTGCAACGATTTCCGTGGCGCTCGGGTCGTTTCCTTCGGTGCTTACACCCAACACTGTCCCCACCACGACGAATCCGTAGCGCTGTGCAAAATACCCGAAGGTATCATGGTTGGTCACAAGTTTGCGCCGTTCGGCCGGGATGCTATCGACCATGGTCACGATTTCTGCATCGAGTTGCTGTAGTTCAGCGATGTACCGCGTGCTGTTTTCACGGAATGTTTCAGCCTGGTCGGGCATCGCTGCGATCAGTCCATCGCGGATTGTTTCGACCATGGTGATGACATTTTGTGCATCGTGCCAGACGTGTGGGTCAAGTTCCTCTGCATCTCCCGCGTGTGCTTCTTCTTCTGCATGCCCTTCTTCGTCTGCGTGACCACCGGCAGCTGGATCTACCTTGATTGGCTTGAGAGCAGCACTGCTGACGATGACGGGTGATTTCGAACCAGACGCTGCGTAGATTTCATCCAGCCATGGCTCAAACCCAAGCCCGATGGTCACCACTGCAGTTGCTTGCTCGAGTGCGACTGCATCTTGGGGTGTCGGTTCGTATGCATGCGCGTCACTGTCAGGGCCGACAAATGTCTTGACCGTGGTAGCATCCCCGACAACATTCTCGACGATATCCCCCAACACACTGAACGAGACAACGACCGTCCGGTTTGACGCCGTCGGCGCTGCCGTACAGCTCGATAGAACAACAAGGAATCCAACAAAAAACCGAATAATTCGTGACATATCTACTCCATTGATAGTGACTTCCATTTACAATGATAGCTACTATCAGTAGAAACGTCAAGTGGTCGGCACAATTACCCGCATTGCATACAAAATATCCGGTTTACCAAGACCATGTGCATCGGGAAGGTTAGGTAGGTGAACGATCGTTGAATGCTGCAACCACTATGGGGGCAGCGGCTTCGACGGGTGGTGGGTGATCTACAAACAGGAGCTGTCAGGTGCTACGGTCATATCCCGACCTCGTCTCGAATGGCTTTGGTCAATGCAGGACCGTGACGCAAGAGCCAACCACCATCTGCTGCGCGTGCTCCAAGGATAGCGAGTGATAAGCGATTGTCCGGATCAGCCCAGGCAATCATGCCAGAAGCCCCACTGTGACCAAACGAATGTGGCGGGAACGCTACATCCACCCAATGTGGCATTTTGTTGCCGCGAAGCTCTGGTCCCAGTCCCCAGCTGCCATGTTCCCACCAGAGGGGCTTCATAAATCCCCCAGCCAGACCGTGCGTCTGGTCCGTGGTCGCACCGCTGGTGAGTTCGTCGGAGAGAAATGACCCCGATGGCAAAAATGCCTGCACCAACGTCATCGCACCGTGGGCATCTGTGCATAATCCGCCCGACGGCAATGCGAGTGAACGCCAAAAGGGTGAGTTGAACGTTTCGAGCTCGGTGCCGCGATGCACGCCACGTATGTCACCGATGATGGCGTGTGCAATATCTGGGTTGTACCCGAGCCAGCCGCGGATTCCCAGCGGCCGGAACACAGTCTGCGTCAACGCATCTGCACAGCGCAAACCCGTGACCCGCTCGAGGATAGCGCCCAGGATAATGTATGCCAAATTGCTGTATTGGACATGCCGGTTCGGTTCGGTCTGAGGGGCCTCGACCAGGCAGTCTGCGCGCAAGAGCTCCCAGGTTAACCCGATTGCGTGTCTTCCTTCTTTGTTGGTCACGTCCATACCGTACCCACTGGTGTGTGATAACAGCTGTCGGAGGGTACGTGTCTGTGCTTCTACATGCAGTCCCGGCAAAATCGTTCCTATGGGCATATCCAGCGACAGGGTGCCACGATCAACCTGATGCAACAGTGCCAGTGCGATTGCGAGTTTGGTGACCGATGCAACTGGGAATACGCTGTCGGTAGACAACGCTGTTCCCGCACCATCGACCCCAAATGCCTGCACAATTGGGTCGTGATATCCGTATTGGTATGCCACCACTACCCCGGGAAGGAGGCTTGTGGATTGGAGCAGCGAAATGGTGGAAGCGAGTGTCATGTTTGCCTCGTACGCGGTTTGGTCTATTGTACGATATGCAAGAAATCGCTAGAATAGAACCACTCTTTATAGTGAGAAAACGATGAAACGACGAGCGTTGTTGTCAATGACTGCGGCATTGCCGTTGGTCGCATGTGCAGGGTTCGGGGTGAGTGCACCACAATCACAGCGGACGGAAGGTCCGACACCTGGTCCGCACACAGGACTGTTTGTAGATGCGGATTTTGTCTATGGGCCTATCTCTGCGCGGGTATACGGTTCAAACACGGGGCCATGGCAGACGATTGGATTCGACCAACGGGCACTATTGCCTGAGTTGGGGATCAGCATGATCCGCTGGCCTGGTGGGAACTGGGGTGACGAAAACGATCCGACTGAGCTCATGATTGACGAATATCTCGCGCTGTGCAGTGCTGCGGGATGTGAACCAACCATCCATGTGCGCTTGTTTGGCGGTACACCAGAAAAAGCGGCAGACATGGTGCGATACGTCAATGTGACCCAAAAAGCGGGCGTCCGTTACTGGGCTATTGGGAACGAACCTGATTTGTTTGTCAAAAAACGCGGTGCAAAAGCATACGCAATATCAGATTATGCCCGTGATTTTGTGGCGTACCGTGAAGCGATGCGTGCGGTCGATCCAACCATCGTCGTCCTTGGACCTGAACTCAGCCAGTTCGGCCCTGATGATGGCTACCCACGCGATGCAACGGGCGCCTATTGGTTGCGAGGATTTCTCGAACGTGTCCCAGATGTCGAGATTGTGTCGCTCCATCGCTATCCCTTCGGGCAAAGTAGCGTTTCGAAGCGACAACTCGCTGACGAGCCCGAGCGCTGGACTGCGTCGCTTGCCTATGTGCGTTCGGTTATGCGCTCAGTCCTGGGGAAAGAACTCCCCATTGCAGTCACCGAGGCAAACTCCGATTGGAGCGGGCGTGTCGATGAAGAAACAGGTACGAATTCGTGGCGCAACGGACTCTGGTGGGCAGCCGTGCTCTCGCGGCTGATAGCTGCTGATGTGGTGATGGTGCATCAGTTCTGTCTCGGGGCAATTTCGGGACAGGGCATAGGATTGTTCGGCCCAGTGTCGTACAACAGCGGTCCGCTCCCGATTGCGGAGGTATATCGGATGTTCCACTTGTTCGGTCAGACGCGCATTCATGCAGATCATGGCGCTACCGGGTTGCACATGGTGGCTGCACGACGTGATGATGGGGCGTTGACGGTAGTGGTCGTCAACACACAGGCACGCGAGGTGACGGTGCCGTTCTCAATTGCCAATGGTGACCACAAACAGGCACAGGTGTGGCGCTTTGGGGTAGATACGCGCTTTGCTGAAGTGGGGCAATACAACCTGGCTGACCCGTTGACGGTGCCAGCCGAAACCGCATCACTCTTTGTATTTGGCGCTTCGTGAGGCTGTAAAAGTCTCGCATATCGACACGGTAACGTGTCGCAACAAACCCTGCCAAGACGTGTGCGTCTCTGGCAGGGTTTGCTCATGTCAAGCAGAACAGATGCTACTGGTGTCTTCGCTGCATACCCCAACGGATTCCCAAATAGACGAGCAAACCAAATGGTCCGGCCATGAAGACAGCGCCCAGACAAATGGACACGAGCCACACGGGTATGCCACGTTCTTGGGCGTCGAGGTACACCCAACGACCCGCCCACAAATCAAATGCCAAAAAGTGGATCCACGCCGTCGTTGCCCCGGTATCGCTCGACAACAACGTTTGTATGATGGGCAGGGTAGGATTGGCGAGTTGCGGCAAAATGCTCAGCAGATTGGGCACTACCAACACACTATACAGGAGCGCAATGGGCACGATGATGGCAGGCGACGTAATGATGCGGCGCGTGAGCCCCCAGCGAGGGGCAAATATCATCAGTACCCAAAACGGCAACACCAAGAGATTACTTGCTTGAAAAATCAATGCCACTGGTGCCTCGACTCTCCGATTATGGGGTTGCCGTCGGAGCGGCTACCGTCGCTGTTGCGGGGATGCTGGTTGCTGCGGTTGTAGCGGTAGCTGGCACTGTTGTCACTGCAACCGTTGCACTCGCAGGAGCAGGCGTTGCAGTGCCTGGCACTGCAGTGAACTGTGCCGTCGCAGAAGCCACCGCGAGGTCTTGGGTTGCAGTCGCTGCTACTGCAGTCTCGGTAACTGCTGGTCCTGTTGCGGTCGGTGGTATTGCAGTCGGCTGTGCTGGTGCAGCAGTCGGTTGCGGCTTCGCTGGTGCGGGCTGAACCGGTACTGCAGTTGGGGGCACCGTTGCAGCAACAGTAGCTGTTGGTTGCGTGCTCATGGTCGCGGCGACAGCCGTGTTGATGGCATCTTGGGCGACCTGGGTGGCAACGAGTGCCGTCGCTACTTGTGTTTGGATGCGTTGTTCGTCGCTCTGTCCGCAGGCGACGAGGGTCAGCGCGAGCACGCTCGTTATGAGAATGTGTTTGGTTTGCATTTACTACTCCGTGTCGTATGTACACCATAATCATACAACAAGAATGTATGGCAGTGCGCAACAACCACCCGTTATGGGAGCGGTGGATGTTCGAGCAGGTTTGTGGCCAGGGTGAGCACGTCTACGGGCCAAAAAATCTCCGGTCGCGGATGATTGCTCCGCGGGTTATCTGGGCTCGGGCGACACTCAAGCAACGCATCGACCCACGTTTGTGGGACTGCTTCACGGCCATAGACCGCACCCAGGAGCGCGCCACAAATTGCTGCGTTGGTGTCGGTATCACCGCCCTGCATGACCGTGTCTTGGACGCCGTTTCGGAACGAATCCGCATTCACAAGCTGCCATAGTGCGTTTTGCAAGGCAATCAACACCCAGCCCTGCTGGTGGGTGTATGTCGTAGGACGTTGTGTTGCAGCGGCGCTGATAACGGTCAACAATGTTTCTGGTACGTTGAGCTCATGTGCCCACCGCACAATCTGATCATACAGTTCCTGCGCCGTACACCCGGTCCGAATGACATGGGCGATGGCCATTGCGAACAGCACACTCGCTGCCCTAGGTACTGCGTTGGGGTGGGTGAGGGACGCATCTGCATCAGCCCATTGCGCGACGGTCTCGGCGGGATATTGTGCACCAAAAATACCTAACGGGCTGATGCGCATCAATGCACCGTTGGCCTGCGTATCGGGATTGGGCCTACCCGAGAGCGCTGAACTGGTGGCATATCCCATGTCAAACGGGTGCGAGTCCTTCCATTGGACATATGCCTCGTAGGCCGCTTCAGGGGAATAATTTCCCTTTGAAATGAGGCACCGTGCCAACATGAGTGCCATCTCGCTGTCGTCGGTCAGTTGCCCGGCGAGGTTGCTCCACGTTCCGCCATCTGCGAGTTCCGTCACACCGTCAGGGTACCGCTGGCGGATGGACTCTGGCCGTTGAAATTCGACCAGCCCACCTAACGAGTCACCAGCGAACTGCCCGAGTAAGCACCCTTGAGCGCGTGAAAGCGGGGTGATTGGCGTTGATCTAAATTGCATGTAACCTCTGTATATAAACGTCTGAGTGGAGATTACCATAAAATACATAATCACGCAATACTGTAATTTGCCGTGCATGAGCGAGATTTTCATCGAAAAAAGACAGACGCACCATCGCTGGTGCGTCTGCCGATGTGGTGGAGATGGGGGGAGTCGAACCCCCGTCCAAAATAGGCGAACTGCGAGCATCTACACGTGTATTCAGTCGTTTATTTTAACCGGATGCGCACACGCCTGACAAAGCGTTCATCCAGCGATTTTCCTTAGCTTAGCCGAGGTGCGGAATCAGTTCCCTCGGAGCGTCCCGGCGTTTGCGTCTACTCACCCGGCCGGGCGAGGGGTGGTAAACGGCTACCTATTAGTTAGGCAGCGAACGCGGTCGTTCGTGAGAACGACGGAGCGCTGATGTTGTTGGCAGTTATGCCGGTGCCCCTTTAACGAGACTGGGCGGCTCGACGTGCAACTACACAGGGTCCTACCCTGTCAATACCAAACATCCCCTAACAACGCTTACTATACCCCCTCTGGTATATGCAGTCAATGGAGCGGGGTGAGAATCAGATAAGCATCGCGTGCAGGGTAGTTGCTGTGCGGGCGCACTGTCTTCGTGCTGTTAGGCACTGAATAAATTGTTGCGTAACCTCAGCATGCAGTATTGCATCAGTGAAAAACGATCCAAAACCCGATCAATACATGCCCGATACCGCTCCGTGACTACAACTCTCACGCCGCTGTCGTACGTCATGCAGACGACAGCAGCGGATGTACATAACGTGCTGTTTTCTGTCAGAAACCAGACAGCGAAGTAAGACGCAATGCCCACCGGAATTATCCATGTATCAGGCATCGAGGCGGTCATACCTTTGGGCGATATCGAGTATCTCGGCAGGGGTCGCGGTGCCGGTGGTTCCGAGTTTGCGGATCGTGACGGCGGCAACCAGCATGGCTATTTCGGCTGCTTCGACCAGAGTCGCCCCGGCCGCCGTGCTCACCGCGAGCGCCGCCATAACACTATCACCGGCGCCCACAACATCGATGGGGCAATCAACGGGTACGCCGCTGATGTGTGTTGTCGCACCATTTTCGTATACCAAAACCCCAGCTGGTCCGAGGGTCATGACCACGGGACGCCGCGTTTGTTCAGCGAGCAACCGTACGAGCACGTCATTGTCGCTCGGCGCAGCTGTTGCCCCACTCAACGCTGCACGTGCCTCGTGGATGTTTGGTTTGATCACAACATCGCGGAACAGGCCGATGCGTTGGCGCGAGTCTGCATACATCGCGAGCTGTGGATGTGCCGCTGCGATGCGTTCGATCGCAGCATGGATGTGTGCATCGACCACGCCTGCGCCGTGTTCTGGCATTTGATCGGCGTACACAATTGCGTCGATGCGCGGGGCGAGGGTCTCGAGATGATCTGCCAACTGCATGGTGTACCGTGATGGGAGCGGTTCGCGGCTGCGAATATCGAGCCGTTCGCGTTCGACGACTGTATTGTCGGGTTGGCGAATCACGGGCTTCGTGTATGTCGCGGTTGGTCGTTCAGGGGTGAGTATCATGAGGTTTTCATCGACACCAATCGCATGCAGACCCTGACGCAGCATGTAGCCGTCGCCGTCGTCACCGACGACACCCAGGCACACAACATGGGCGCCAAGTGCGGCGAGATTTGCGGCTACCGTGCCTGCAGCCCCTGGTGCACTCGTCTGGTGCGTCACTTGGTGCGCAACCAACCCTGTTTCGACGGAGATTTCGGCGCGTGCAGGATCGATCCATAGGTATCGATCGAGGAAGAAATCGCCGCACACCGCGATGCGTACACCTTTGAACGCGTCTAAGATCGTTGCGAGTCGTTTTCTGTTCATTGTACCGCTCCTATGATTCGTTTACGTGACATAATCCTTGCCAAAGTGCAGGGATTGTCTGGCGGTGGTCGCCACAAACGTAGAAGCTCGTCCCGCCGTCTCGAACGGTGCGCACCAAAATTGTTTTGAATGGACGGTAGTAGTAGGCGGGTTCACTCTTTGGCGCTTCGATCGAGAGGTCATCGGGGAGGGTGACCATATCGAATACGGCGGTAGTGAAGTGTGCGATGGTCCTGTGTTGCTGGTGTGCGACATTGCGGGCCATCGCCAGCGCCTTGAGATACACCTCGGGACCCATCACCGCGCTGCCGATATTGAGCATCACCCCGCCCTCGAGCTGGGAGATAGTCTGGGTCAGGATCAAAAAGTCGGTGTAACTTGCAGCGCCCACCGCTGCACCATCACAGTTTGGGTGTTCGTGGATGATGTCTTGGCCGATACTTACATGGACGGTGACGGGGATTCCTAGCCGATGGCCAGCTGCAAGAATAGATAGTTCACGAAACGGAAAGTCCGGCGTGTCGATGACCTCGCCGAGGTATTCGCCGATTCCTGCGTCACGGGCTGCGGCTGCCGTAATGTGATCGTTGATGCGGCCTGTTTCATCCCATAGGCCGAACTGCCCTTGCGAAATGTAGGTCGCTACGCTTTCGGTGGTTGCACCAATCAGAGCGAGCTCGTAATCGTGGATGAGTCCAGCACCATTCAGGGCGACATGCGTGACCAATCCCCGTTCCATGAGGTCGATGATGTAGCGTGATGTCCCTTGTTTGATGACATGCGCACCCATAATGATGACAACAGGCTTGCCTGCTGCACGAGCAGTGCGTATCGCGGGTATGAGTGCGGTCATGGCAGGTGACGAAAAAGTATCGGCTAGCACTTCGAGGGGTAGTACATCGCGGCGATGCATGTCGTGGATGCGCTCGCCGAGAGGTAATACATGCAATTGACTACGATCAAAGCGTGGATGACGCATGGCCTGCTCCATCAAATAAGAGTGCGGCGATCGTATCGATTGATGCAAAGTTCGCAACAACTGCGTCAGCTCCCGCATGTAACAGGTGCGTGCGTTTATGGAGATCGAGCGTGCCGGACTCTTCGTCGGATGCGACTGCGATGCAGTACCCGTCGAGTGATTTGCCGGCAGAAATTTCGACCGGTCCATCACCGACAGAGAGGAGCTGCCCTGGAATAAGCGCATAGCGCTCGACCAGTGCTGCCATCGCTTCGGCTTTGGTAAAGCCAGGGGCGTGGCCCCCAGGGCCATAGATGCCTGCATCGAAGAAATGATCGATGCGGAGTGCTCTGCTTTCGCGGATGAGATGGTGGTGTTCTGTTCCGCTGATCAGGGCGATATGGACGCCATAGTCAGCCAGGCGCTGCAGGAACGTACGTGCGCCCAAGATCATGTGGTGATCTGCTGCCTGCGTTGTCGTCATCGTCGCAATGCGCGTATCGATCCGTTCACGCATGGCATCACTAAACTCATCGAGGTAATGCTGAGCACCGTGATGCGGTCCGCCATAGAGATGCACATGCTCGTCTACCCACGCCATCTGAATGATGCTGGGTTGACCGGTGGAGCGGGCAATATAGCTCGATATCTCGGCATCGATTCGATCGAGGTGAGGATGATACGGGGCGAGCGCACGCTTCATGACGTCATGCATGACCACTTGCCAGCCCATACGAATGAGAGACAGCGTCCCATCAAAATCAACAGCTGCAACGACTGGGCGATGGTCTGGGCGATGAATGACTTCAATCATTGCTGGCGTTCTCCTGCTGATAACGGGCTGGTCAATGTCCATCCGCCGTCGATCGTCAGCGTCTGTCCGTTGACGAGTTGCGCTGCGTCTGAACACAAATAGCGGACCGTCTGAGCGACATCCTGCGGTGTCCCTACACGCCCCATTGGCGAGAGGGTACCCCACAGGCTGGCATACTCGGGGTTGTCAGCAAGATTGCGGTCATTGATCGTCGCGCCTATTGCAATTGCGTTGACGGTGATACCAATTCGACCGAGTTCAACCCCCAAAATCGACGCGAGATGACGCAAGGCAGCCTTTGAGGTGCCATAAACAGCGGCTCCTGCCATTGCCGTGACGCCGGTCACCGATGAGGATAGGACAATGCGCCCGCCGCGCCCTTGGGTGACCATCTGGCGTGCCGCTGCTTGCACCCCAAAAAACGTTCCTTTGAGATTGAGGTCAAACACTGTG
>CAIPUQ010000464.1 GCA_903868295.1 uncultured Roseiflexaceae bacterium | reverse complement strand
GGTGCGTGCACTGGCACAGGTGCTGTTGGCCGAGTCGCTGCAGCCGGCGCCGATCGAAGTGTCGGTGCTGGAGCGTGGGGCAATGGCGGCGTGGGTGCATCCCGCGCCGGATCTCTTTCATTATTCCGAAGACTGGCGTGACCGGACCACACAGCTACTGGCAGACCCTGCGACGGACTGGTTGGCGGTGCATACCGATCTGGATCTAACGGTGCATGTGGTCGTTGCCCGGCAGGCGGGCATTGTGCTGCATGGGTCTGTCGACTGGCCGGTGCCGTCGCAGGCAGATGCGTTGGCTGCGGTGTGGTACGACATCGCCTCTGCAGTGGCGGATGTGACGGACAATCCGGTGTATGTGATTCTGAATGTGTGCCGCACGCTCTGGTGGCTCGAGCACGGGGTGGTGTTGTCCAAATCTGCGGGTGGTGTAGCGCTCCTGCCGTCGCTGACAGGCGATACGCGGGCGGTGGTTGCTGCGGTGTTGGCGGCGCGTGCGACGGGGCAGGCGGTGACGGTGGAGCCGACGCGGTTGCAGGTGGTAGCGGGCGAGTTGCTAGCGCGGATCGCGGCAGCTACTTAGGGGTCCGGGGAGCCGTTGGCGAGCACGACCTGTTGGATGTGGGCGAGGACCTGAAGCGCGGTCAGGTTGCGCCGGTTGTAGCCATAGGCGAGCCCCGCAGTGGTGAAGTTTGCTCCTTGGTCACCGTTGTAGATGTTGGGGTGTACGCCATCGCTGTCGATGCCGTGATTGACCATGCCAGCAGATTGGAGCGCACGGTGGTAGTTCCAGAGCGGGATATTTTGGGCGCTTGCCACGGTGATAATCGCTTGGTTATAGGTGGTCACCCGAGCGGCGAATGTATCCTGGCGCGGAGGAATGGTACTCAGCACAGGGATGACGCCAACACTGATGCTTTTTTCGACAATACTGGTCAGCGCACTGCGGAAGGCAGTGGTGGATGCGCTGCGCTCGAGGTCATTGGTTCCGTACATAATGAGGACGATGCTGGGCTTTTTGCGCAGGAGCTCGCAGCGTAGCGGCGAGTTGGCGGGGCTGGGGCAGCCCGCTGCTGCAGTAGGATCGAGCATGGCGCTGTCGAGCGCGTTAGCGGCTGTCCAGCCACTGTCGGCGCTGACGCTGTATGCAGTGAACGAGTTCGATACGTCACACCACGCACTGCCCTGGGTGGGCGAAAAAATCGTTGTGCCAAAAAACGTAATGGGACTTGCAAGGCTACTATAATCGCCCAAAACAGCACTGCCGCAGCCCACATCGGTCAAGAATGATCCCGAGCCTGTCATGCTATCGCCGACTTTGGCGAAAACTCCCGCGCGATTCCCCAGTGTACGCCCGGTCGCCAAGATGGCACGCAGGCGGATTTTTTGGGCTGCGTTGATGCGCGGCACAATGGGCAAATTGACGACCGTTTGGGGTGTCGAAGTCCGGGTCACGCTGCGCGCACGGGTGGCGGTTCGCGTCGGTGTTCGCGTCTTGGTGCGCGTTGCAGTGGTACGGGTTGGTGTGCGGGTACGCGTGCGTGTTTTGCTGGAAGTCACCGTGCGGGAACGGGTGATGCTGCCAGAATGCGTGGTGACGGTACGCGTCGCAGTTGGCGAGGCAGCAATGGGGGTGATGGTAGATGTGTCACTGCTGGTGCTGGCGTAGGCACCGGGGATGCCGGGTGCACGGGCGCCGTTCGCGTAATCTCGTGAGACGGTGTTGCTGAGGTCGCCGAGCGGTGCAAGCGGAGTGCTGGGGCGTGCGTCCGTGAATGGCAAAATGACATCGCTACTGAGTGCACTCAAATTTCCGCCGGGGAGTGGCCGATAGTCACCGTGCGCAGGGTCGACGAGTTGTGGTTGGAGCGTATTGATGCGATTGGCGCTGTTGATTTGGGCCGCATTGCAGGTGGGATTGCTATCGAGGCAGCCTTGGTCTACACCCAGACCGAGGGGCATGTCGGATGTCCCGTTCCAGATGATATTGCCGTGGATACGCAGGGAGGTATCGGCACGACTTGGATTGTTAATATTGCTGGCAGACCCGACGCTGTGCGTCCCTTGAATGGTGAAGTGCTGCCAGGTGCTCTGCACACCGGGCGGGTTGTAGATGATGTTGTTGGCGATGGTGACATTGCGGTTGGGGATGAATTCGCCTTCGCCGCCGACCGTAGTGGTGCCCCAGCCACCACGGGCCAAGTTCGCGGCGCAGGTGGTAGGCGCGGTAGTGGTGTCGCCGTCGCAGGAGCGCCCGCCGAATGATACTTCGATGAGGTGGCTGGTGGTGCCCACGCGGTAGAGAGTGTTGTAGGCAAGCAGGATGTTGTAGCCGCCGTTGACGCCCATGCCGGCCCCCAGGGTATCGTGGATGATGTTGTTGATGAAGGTGATGTCAGACGCTTCGTAATGAATCCAGGGGGTCATCATGTATTCAAAACCAGTCCCCTGGCCAGCGACATATCCGCCGACGTCGCAATCGTAGATTTCGTTGGCTTCGATACGCAAATATGCAGAACCTCCTTTGGTGTACATACACCAGTCGGCGGCGTTGTGGATGCGGTTCCCGTGGATGTGTCCGTATTGAACGGCGACATAGTCGACGGCGTTTTCGAAGCTCCCGCTGATGTCGTTGGATTCGAGGTAGACATATTGTGATTGATTGACCTTTAACGTCTCGTGAGCACCGCGACTTGCTCCCCCATTGAGGATACTGTTGCGGATGAGGAAGTGGTCACAGCGTTCACAGTGGACGACGTCGCCGCCACCAGCGGGGATGATGACCAGATCGACGAGGTAGAGGTAGGCAACGTTGGCGATGTTGAGATCGCGGGTGAGGGTAACGGTCCCAGCGCCATCAGCGGCCGTCAATAGAATGGGAGCAGCGAATGTGCCCTGCTTGTCTTCCCAATAGTTGGGCAAAAGGCTCGTGTCGTATGTGCCGGGCACGAGCGCGATACGGTAGCCGGTACTCAGCGGTGTGCTGGAAGGAATCTTGTTCCAGGCGGCGGTGACGCTCCGCAAGGCGTTGGCGCGTGTGCTACCGGAGTGACTGTCGAGCCCTGCGATAGGGTCGACCCAGAGGGTCTGTAGGGTGGGGGTGCCGATGTCGTAGAAGCGATTATCCGTGCTGGCGCGCGTAGAATCACGCATGAACCAGATCGTGATAATCAAGACGACGAGGAGAGAGCTGCCGATACGGTGCCGGCGTGTTGTGGCGTTGTGCATAGCTATGCGACGATTCTGTGCGGGGGACTGTTCCACGTACTCATCATGACGGGAATCAGCTACTAGGTGTGTCGTGGACGTAGGGATGATTTACTTCATTTAGAAATTTTACCACTGGTCACAACGCTATGGTTGCTTTTCGTTGTGTATGCGGGTGCATGTGGAAGCGAGCGCCGAGATCAAAGTCTATTTGCAATGGCTATTTTTTTGCGGTATACTGGGAGCGGTGTGAAGGCGGGTAGCTCAATTAGGCAGAGCAACAGCCTCCAAATCTGTAGGTTGCAGGTTCGATTCCTGTCCCGCCTGCCAAAGAGACGTGGTTGGTGCAAACCAACCACGTTGACCACATCACCGGAGAGATGGCGGAGTGGTCGATCGCGCTCGTCTTGAAAACGAGAGAACTCACGTTCCGAGGGTTCGAATCCCTCTCTCTCCTCCACGAGCACACACCAATCATCTGGGGAGGTCGCATAGTCGGCCTAGTGCGGCGGTTTGCTAAACCGCTATAGAAGCAATTCTATCGAGAGTTCGAATCTCTCCCTCCCCGCCACAAACAACCGCCGCCTCACGAATCGTTCGTGCGGTGGTTTTTTTGTCTAGATGTGTGCTAATATATGTCTACATTAGCATATTTGTTCGACAGGACTCGGCATGCGCAACATAATTCTTCATGGCGATTGTCTCACCGAGTTGAGTCATTTACC
>CAIPUQ010000463.1 GCA_903868295.1 uncultured Roseiflexaceae bacterium | reverse complement strand
GCTGCCACCGATGACACCAATCGTCGCGTTCATGGATAGCCTCATATGGGGATTGACGTTCACGTTGCATCATTTTATACTGAAATCGTGCCCATCGAATGCACACAAGGAGTCCCCTATGACTACCACAAGCTACCACGTCGCCGGCATTTCGTGCGATCACTGCGTGCGCGCCATCACCTCCGAAGTCACTGACATCGCCGGGGTGCGCACTGTCAGCGTTGATATCCCCACCAAGACCGTCACCATCGAGCACGCCGATGTGGCTGCACCCGTGTTGATTGCCGCCATCAACGAGGCCGGCTTCGACGAGGTCGTCGCCAACTAGGTATGTACACATTCAGGAAAAGCGCGGGAGCGGCCATGGCCGCTCCCGCGTTGCTGTCTCTGACGTGTCCCAATCAGGCGAAATCCGCTGCTGCCACTGGAGTGCCGGAGAGCATCTGGTAGGCGGGCGTAGCTGCGCGCCGACCCGAGCGAAAGGCTTTCGCACGGCAACAGCACCGACGCAGGGGCAGATGTCCGCCCAAACCTGAGGGCATGCACGTCGCTGGTGTGGTGTGGCCGTGACGACTGGGCAGCACGGCGAAGCTTTTTCCTACTGCTGCTCCGGCTGGGGCAACTCCACCATGGCCTGCGCAAATGCCACCTTCTCGGATATGTGTGTGGTGATGACGGCATGCAGGATGCTGGGATCGAGCCGCGTGTATTGATGCACAAGGATATTGCGAAATCCCACCATGCTCAGCAGACTGCGGAGCATCGAAGTATCGATGATGCTTGCCTCGGCGAGCAGCACAAAGCTATCGCATGACTCTTTGGGCGTTCCCAAGCGGCGCAGCCGCATGACCCGATTGGCAATGTCGATGCAGGACTCACAGGCACGTTGGATGTTCATCGTGACTGCGTCTTGGGTCAGATAATCCTGTGCAAATGGGACGTCGTGGCGCTGGCTCATGTACGATTCGATCTGTGCGATACAGCGCTCGATGGATGTCCGTTTGGCAAGGATCACGTCATCGACGTGCATAAAACCTCCCCGTTTGGAGACCATGGGCGACAATATCGGCACGTTCGATCGTGAAGCGTTGATACGATTTGAGAATGACTAATTCGAAGAGATCGCTTTCGGTGCGCTGCGGGGCCGCGATGCGCCGGCCGGTGCTGACAACCTCAAACTGCAATATGGTATCGACGTGACGCAGATTGACGAGATCTACCGGTCGTCCCGTCGCGAGCATCAAATCGATGGACAGTTCGTGGAGCGGCGCAGCTGCGCGTTTGGCGATGTCGTATGGGAGGACGACAGCGATATCGATGTCGCTCTCGGGACGTTCGTCGACCGTGCCGAACGACCCAAACAGATAGATTGCTTGAGTCGTCGGGAATGCCTGCAGGATGTGGGTGACGATGGTCTGTTCCATTGAACCGCCGTTAGCGTGTGCCGTAGTTTGGTGCTTCTTTGGTAACGGTGACGTCGTGTGGGTGTGACTCGGTCAGGCTGGCCATGCTGATGCGGTTGAAGCGTGCATGCACACGCAAATCTTGGATGGTCGCGGTCCCCACATACCCCATACCGGCTTTGAGCCCACCAACCAGTTGATAAATGGTGTCACCCACCGCGCCTTTGAACGGGACGCGGCCGACAATGCCTTCGGCGACCAGCTTGCGGCCTTCGCGGGTGTTTTGGAAGTAGCGTTCGCCGCCGCCTTGTTGCATCGCGTCGATCGAGCCCATGCCACGGTAGATTTTGTACGAGCGACCCTCGTACAGCACGGTCTCGCCCGGGCTTTCTTCGGTACCCGCAAACATCGACCCCATCATGACACTCTGGGCGCCGGCTGCAATAGCCTTGGTGATGTCTCCGCTGTAGCGGATGCCGCCGTCGCCGATAACGGGGATGCCAAACGAATCAGCGACCTTGGTGCATTCTGAGATGGCCGTAATCTGCGGCATCCCAGCGCCGCTGACGACGCGGGTGGTGCAGATGCTGCCGGGACCTTGACCGACCTTGATGCCGTCGACGCCGCGTTCGCACAGGGCCCGGGCTGCAGCACCGGTCGAAATATTGCCCACAATGAGTTGGGCATTGGGGAACTGCGCGCGGATGCGCTCGACGCCCTTGAGCACGCCACTCGAATGGCCGTGCGCGGTGTCGACACACAACACATCGACGCCGACTTTGAGCAGTGCCTCGGCCCGCTGCAAAAAATCACCACTGACGCCGATGGCCGCACCGACCCGCAACCGACCCTGGTCGTCTTTGCAGGCCATCGGGTATTCGATCTGCTTCATGATGTCTTTGACGGTGATCATGCCCGACAGCCGGCCGTTGCGATCGACGACGAGGACCTTCTCGATGCGGTGTTTGTGCAGCAACTCTTTGGCTTGTTCGAGGGTGGTGCCTTCGGGCACCGTGACCAGATCTTCGCCCGTCATCAGCTCGCTGATGGGGCGGGTCCGGTCGGTCTCGAAGCGCAGGTCACGGTTGGTCACAATGCCCACCAAGTCGCCGTTGGCGGTGGTAATGGGGATGCCCGAAATGCGGTATTCGGCCATCATGTCGAGAGCATCGCCCACCGTGCGGTCGTGGTTCATCGTAATCGGGTCGGTAATCATCCCGTTTTCGGAACGTTTGACCTTGCGTGCCATCTCGACCTGATCAGCAATCGACAGATTTTTGTGGATGATGCCGATCCCACCTTCACGCGCCATAGCGATGGCCAAACGGTGCTCGGTGACCGTATCCATCGCGGCCGAGACGAGGGGTATATTCATGCGGATACCGCGGGTTAAATAGGTGCTGACGTCGGTGGTCGACGGCAACACGTCAGACGCGGCAGGTATGAGCAAGACGTCGTCGAACGTCAATGCTTCACGGGCAAATTTGTCATCCCAATCGATGGTCACAACCGCCTCCAATACTCGCATCGTCCTAAAAATATTCTCATCATCATACGACGAAGCCAAAAATGCGTCAATGCGAAGAAGGAGAATTATGAATTATGAATTATGAATGAGGAATTATGAATGAGGAATTGGCGTGTAGGATGGTTGTATACTTGCAGAATTACGTGAATGCGCGACTTGGTTCTATGCAAAGGACACAGGCAATGACGCAGAATCCACCCGCAATGACCAAAAAGCAGATTGACCAGTTACTCGGTTTTTTGCCCCTGTTTGAAGCACCGGGATTCACGCCATTCCTCCCAAAGGGCGAATACAACATGACATTGCCGTATGTCGACGCTGTCATGTACTTCAGAGAGGTATATGTTCCGATATGCACAGAGGTGCATCCATACGAATTGCTCCCCGAAGACGCGCCGGGTACCGAAGCGGGCATAGGGCTGTATGGTTCGTTTGCAACGTGCACTGCGATGGAGTCCGCAAGCGCCAATCAGATTCGTCGATTGCTGCGGGGTTGCACGCGTGGGGAGCATTTTGGGTTTGCGTCAACGGGCGATTTAATCGCAGAAGGAGTCATCCAAGCAGCACTGCTGCGCCTACATGCATTGCGCGACAACGCGCCGGATTGAACCGCAGACCACATGTTTCTCAAAGATTTTCACGAACGTGATGTTCCGTTCATGCAGCGCAAAGCACATTGAAATCGTCAGACAGCCAAAACAATAAAGGAGTGCACGATGCGTCACAAAACCCCACCGATGACCAAACAGCAAATTGATGCACTCACCCCGTTTCTCGACATTTTCACCCAGCCTGGCTACCGCCCATATCTGCCAGAGGCCGAGATGACCATGGCGCTCCCTGACCCGCCTGAAGTGGAAGCGTTCCGAAACATCTACCTCGATGTCTGTCAGGATGTCGCGCCTGCCGGTGCGCTCGCTGGGGATCCTCCTGGGCTCGACCCGACAGAGCTCTACATCCACTTTTCGAACCCCGAAGCCATGGCAACGGCGAGTGCCAATCAAATCCGACGATACCTGTTGGTGACGTATCGTGGCGATTACCATGGATTTTTGGCAACTGCCAACAAAATTGCCTCTGGGGTCATCCCCGCTGCGTTGCGCAGACTGTTGGAGTTGCGCGCCGAAGCGCCGGAGTGAGAGGGCAGTTAGCAGTTAGCAGTTAGCAGTTAGCAGTTAACAGTTAACAGTTAACAGTTAACAGTTAGCAGAACGGGAGAACGGTTTGACACAAGAAGGTAACAAAGCGCTCCAACTCGTGATTGAGAACACGACCGGATCCCATGAAAGATACATCGACGCAGCAATCCAGGCGAATGGTACGTTGTACATTACGTATTTCTCTGATGGCCCAGGTATCGATTTTTTCTCGGGGAAAAGCGACTACGAGGCCTTCCTGTCCATTGAGGCTCAGCACAAAGATCTGCTGTTGCTCCACCTCATCAAAGCGCTACATGGACATGACGCTGCAATCACCTCGGCGCTCATGACAATCGCCAAAGAGAATGGGATTCCGTACAGCTTGGCATCGTACTAATCCGGTATCAGTTGTGCTGGGTCGGGAGTACATTCCGGACGGAGAAGAATGAACTGATTCCGGTGAATTGTTGATTGCAATGCTGTATGTAATGGAACTTTTTGTCCAAATCAAGCGTCTGGATAGTGTTCCCCTCAATCAAGAAAGGATACTCCGATGGCTGAAGAAACACCGCAACGGAAGCATCTGGCTATTGAGCACACGAACGGACGGAACTCTCGCGACATTGATGCATTTATCAACGAAAACGGTGATCTCTACATTTACGGCTACGACTGCGGCCCGGTTACCTCGGATTTTTTCGGCAGCAGCGACTACGAATACCATTTGACCATCAAAGCAGCAGACAAAGACATGATTCTGTTGCACGTGCTCAAAGCATTACACAACAACCCAGAGGCACTTAGTTCCCGGTTGATGGATATCGCGCGTGAAAACAACATCAACTACGATTTTCACTCTTTTTAGTAGGGTGTGCAAAGCAGCGGTTTTCGAGCGGGGCTTTTTGCAAAAAGCCCCGCTCACCCCCCACCGTCTTGGCATGCCGACTCTCGCTGCAACCGCTCTCCAGATAATCCTGTCGGCATGCCATCTTCTACAGATGCACTGCATGTTGCCAGGTAGGACACAGCATGCTGCTCCCATCCACCAAGATTCTTCATGTACAGGTATCAGTTGCTGTGTTGCGTCGCGGGGCGGGGCGGAGTTATCAGTGAGTAGGTTTCAGTGAGTAGTTACTGTGTCGCACGCCTCACAACTCCCCGTCTTGGCATGCCGACTTTCGCTGCAACCACTATCCAGATAATCCTGTCGGCATGCCATCTTCTGCAGATGCACTGCATGTTGCCGGGTAGGCCACAGCATGCAAACGCCACCACCTTCGCAACCAACTGAAAACTGAAAACTGAAAACTGATAGCTATTTAGTGATTGCGCGGAAGTCAATGTGCACCGGCGGTGGATACATGCGGCGCAGTTCCGCTTTGGCTGCATCTGTGAGCGTCGTCCCCGCAGCAGTATTGCGTCGGTAGTGGAGTTCGAACCAGATGTCGGTTAGTTCGGTCTCGCCTTCGCGGACGACGGCATATTCGTGTTGCATCAACTGCTCCACGGTGGGGTAATCGCCACGTTCGAGGGCGATGCGCGCAGACAAAATCTGAATCCGGTCGTGCGTGCGCACCGCTGCGGGGAGGGCACAAAAGACGGTGTACGCTGCATCAAAATCACCCGCCGCGCACAAGAGTTCCATGTACTCCTGAGCAATTTCCATCGTTGCAGGCTGGAGTTGCCATGCTTGTGCCATGTGTGCACGACCTACCTCTGGATGGCCATTACTGATGGCGAGCACGGCCAGATTGCGCCAGGCCCAGGCCGAGGGCTGCAGTGCGATCGAAGCCTCCCATGCGTCTTGGGCGCCGGCTGCATCGAAGTGTTCCATCCGCATCACTCCAAGGTGCAGCAATGCATACCAATTCTGGTGCGCGTCTGGGGCGGCTTCGAGCAATGCCCGCCATTCTGGTTGGACCATCCATTCACCGGGTGCGCTGTCTGGGGATTGTGTGGGTAACGAGCCTTGCTTGAGCAACGTCAGCCACTTGGCCTGTTCCGGTCCCAGTGACGCAGCCGGGAAGACAAACGAAGCAGGAACAGATGGTTCGGTTCGACCCTGGCGCCGAGCCAATTCGAGCGCACCCCAGCCGGACCCGTGGGCCAGCACTGATTGACCAGGCGCATCGGAAATGGCTGCATATTGGGTATCGAGCGCCTGTAACTGGGCGGTGCTGAGCCGTCCCTTCAGCAGACGATCGACACTCTGCCAGGCATGATCCCAATCGGGGGAATGCACATCTCCAGGCGCTCCTTGGAAGTAGCCAAACACCTGCGTCCAATGCCAATCCGCCCTTGCCGGCATAGTCAAGCCATGTAATTGGGATGGTGCAATACCTGCTTGAATCTCGAGGTATGGTTTGCCGCCGGGAGCCAAGAATTCTTGCCAGTGTCGCCCGCCCTGGTGACTGCCCCAGCAGAACATTTTGCGGTAGCGCAGGAGCGGTGTCGATGCCTCGATGAAGCCCGATCCGTCGGCCCCTAACGCTGCTTCCCAGGGCATATCCACCCCATCGGGTTGGAAGAAGTACTCGTTCGCCGAGCCCGAGTGCAACGAATACGAGGCGTCTTTGTTGTCGAACGTCGACAAAATAGGCATTTCGCCGTAGGCGTAGTCGTAGCCCTTGCCCGTCAAATCGGTATAGATAATCTCGTGCGTTGGCGCCAGCACACGCACATCTGGTCGTTCGTCGACCGCGGTATTGGTCCACCAGTACATCGAGGTCTCATTGTCGTTGGGGTTCGCGATACGCGTATGGGCGATCAGCCACGGTGACCCTGGGGGCAAATAAAAATCAATCTGCCAGAACAGGTTTTTGGTGCGTTCGTATTCGTACAGGCGTAATCCCGGTTCACCGTCGGCACCACGAATTTCGGCGGCATAGACCGACGCGCAGGTGCCAAAGGTATGCCCGTATTGGCTGACATTCCACTCGATCCCGCCCGAAAACCAGGCGTTGCGGATTGCCAAATTGGCTGGCTGATAGACGGGATTGCGATTGAGCAGTTCACGTTGTAACGGGATATGAAAGAGCGACAACAAGCGCCCGCCAACAGCAGGCAGAAAGGTCGCACGGAGCGTTTCGTTTTCGAGCACGATTGTCTCGTAGGTCGTATCGACG
>CAIPUQ010000462.1 GCA_903868295.1 uncultured Roseiflexaceae bacterium | reverse complement strand
CTGCGGCCACGATGCCCACACGGCTATCCTGCTCGGCGCTGCCCACCTGCTCAAAGAAGAATTCGCGACGGGCAAACTCAAAGGCAACGTGCGCTTCCTGTTCCAACCCGCCGAAGAAGTCGGCGGTGACGGCGTCTCGGGAGCACCCAAGATGATCGCCGACGGTGCATTGGACGGCGTCGACCATGTGATTGCACTACACGTCGCCTCCGAAATCCCATTGGGCCAGGTCGGGTTGACCCGCGGCCCGGTCACGGCTGCAGCAGATGGGTTCAAAGGTTGGATCCGCGGCACCGGCGGCCATGGCGCATACCCACACGGCGGCACCGACCCGGTGATGATGATGGCGGCAGTCGTGCAGGCCATCAACGGCATTGTGTCGCGCCGCATTGACCCGATGAAATCAGCGGTCATCAGCGTCGGTATCGTGCAGACGGGTACGGCCTTCAACATCATCCCCAACGAGGTGTACATCGGCGGCACGATCCGCAGCTTCGACCCCGAGGTGCGCGAGCAGTTGTATGTCGAACTCGATCGGGCCTTCTCGGTGGCCAAGGCATTGGGCGGCGACTACACGCTCGAGATTATCCGTGGCTATCCCGCTGGCATCAACGATGCCACGGTGACGCAGTGGATGGACGACGTCGCCACTGAATACTTGGGTGCAGCCAATGTCGATCGGGTCACGGCCGGTATGGGTGGCGAGGACTTTGCCTACATGCAACAGAAAGCCCCTGGCACCATGATGATGCTGGGCGCCGCGCTGGGCGACATGAACCGGCCGCATCACACGCCGGTGTTCGACATCGACGAGCGTTCGTTCCCCATCGGGGCGGCGATTCTGGCCGAAACCGTGCGCCGCTATCTGACCCGCGCGTAGTTTTTTGTAGAACGAAAAGAGCACCACCATGTCGATGCGCGCACGTGCCGAGGCACTCAGTACAGAACTTTCGCGCTTACGCCGAGAGATACATACTCATCCCGAATTAGGCTTCCAAGAGGTTCGCACCGCCGCTCTTGTGTCAGAAACGCTGCGTGAAATTGGCGGTATTTCTGTGCGTACCAACGTCGGCATCACGGGTGTCGTCGGCGATTTGGGGACGGGTGACGGGCCGACGATCGGCATACGCGCCGACATGGACGCGCTGCCTATCCACGAGACCACAGGCTTGGGGTTTGGGTCGGTCGATGCCGGCAAAATGCACGCCTGTGGCCATGACGCGCACACGGCGATTCTGCTCGGCGTGGCGCATCTGCTCAAAGAAGAATTTGCCACGGGCAAGCTCAAGGGCAACGTGCGCTTTCTGTTCCAACCCGCCGAAGAAATCGGCGGCGACGGTGTGTCGGGTGCACCCAAGATGATCGCCGACGGCGCATTGACCGGTGTCGATCATGTGATTGCCCTGCATGTGCTGTCGACCATGAAGTACGGCGAGGTGATGTTGCCGCGTGGTCCCAACACGGCGGCGTCGGACTCGTTCCGCGGGGTGGTGCGCGGCACGGGCGGCCATGGTGCCGCGCCGCACAATGGGACCGATCCGGTTTGGATGGCCAACATTGTCATCAGTGCGCTGTTTGGCATCTGTGCCCGCAAAATCGACCCTATGCACCCGGCCGTCATCAGCATCGGGATTTTGCAGGCGGGTGGTGCAACCAACGTTATCCCGTCCGAGGTCGTGATATCGGGTACCATCCGGAGCTTCGACCCGGCCATCCGCGAGCAGTTGCATGCCGAGGTCGACAAGGCCTTTGCCACAGCCAAACTGTTGGGCGGCGACTACAGCCTCGAGATTGTGCGTGGCTACCCCGCCGGCAACAATGACGCGACGGTGACGCAGTGGATGGACGATGTCGCCACCGAGTACCTGGGTAGCGACAAGGTCGATCGACTGACGACGGGGATGGGCGCTGAAGACTTTGCCTACATGCAGCAGCTCGTGCCCGGCACGATGATGATGATCGGCGCCGAAGTGGGTGATATCAACCGACCACACCACACGCCGGTGTTCGACATCGACGAGCGCGCCATGCCGTTGGGTGCGGCCATTTTGGCCGAGACCGTGCGCCGCTACCTGAGCAAATAACCCGTCCCGAACACGCGACCGCGCTGGTGCAACGCACCAGCGCGGTTTTCTATAGACAACCAACCTCCTATGCCGGTTGGATGCGCTCACGGGCGACGATACCGGTCAAGCAACCGATGGCGCCGGCGGCTTTGGCGAGTTCGTCGACCGGTGTCTCGATGCAGGTAATCCCCAGGCTTTTGTAGAAGGCCAGCGATATGGGGTTGCCGGCTGCCACCAGGATGGTGTTGGGGGCGACGACAACGAAGTTCATCGCCATGCCACCGCGGAGCTCGTCGGTATCGGGGGCGAATTGGACGGTCATTCCCCGGGCGCGTAGTGCTTCGACGCCGCGGTGGACCAGCCGCGTCGGCCAGGCGATCGCCAGCGTCGGCGAAATGATGCGCAGCATGCCCATCAGGTGCATCGTGCCGTAGGGTAGGTCGACGACAATCGCATTGCGGCCGCTCTGGGCCAGGTATTGCGTCAGCTGTGCGGCACCGTCGTCATTGGTGCG
>CAIPUQ010000461.1 GCA_903868295.1 uncultured Roseiflexaceae bacterium | reverse complement strand
GGTATACTTAGCTGCGTCTGTTGGCTTCTGTAGCTGTGCGTATGTTGCCGTATACAACGCGGTAAGACTCACTACTCACTCCATTGCGACCATCGTACGTTGATCCCCGGCTATTTAACGTGAATGTAGGACGACAATCCTAAATCGAGTTCGTGAGGAGCTCCAAGATTGTCCCGTAGTCCATGTCATTGAGGCCATCGCCGGATTTTGTTGGGTACACGACGGCTTGATTCCAGTTGTTGCCGATTTCAATCCAGGGTGACGCCTCTGGAGCAAACAAGACCATGCGTTTTGCACTATGGTTCATGTGACCCTGACGATCCTCGTACAAATCGGTGAGTTCGTCGAAACTTTTCGGCATGTCGACGGGGTATGTGAGCGGCTTCGGGTTCTTTTCGAGCGGGTATGCGGACGCATCGGTGAAAACAACGATGACTTGGCGGCGGCGTTCCGCACTGGTGGACCAGTCCGATTTGATGGCGGTCGCCAGCGCTTCCAATCCGTGTTCAGGCTCGTTACCACCGCCACTTGCGTGGATGGTGCTTATATATGTGCAGAACTCTTGCTGATCTGCTGGCAGGGAGAAGAACTTGGAGGCCTGTAGGGCCGCGGGTCCTTCTGACCAGAAATCACGGAACGCGATAACCCGAACCCGCAACGCGTCGACGACTTTGTCATTGCCAGTCATCTTGTCGGTGATATCGTCGTACAACCTGAGTGCGCCTGATTTCAGACGATTGAGAATGCTCGACATGCTATGAGATGCGTCGATGCACAACACGATATCGATGGCATATGTGTGTACCTGTGTCATCACAACCTAACTATGCACGGAACGCGCAAGCTTTTCAGCTGGACCAAAAACGATCTACGGCATGTTGTCTGCAGCGCTAATCCAGCATGCTGAGTGCTTGCAACGCCTGAGCGAGTCGTAGTTTGTCTTCTGCGGTGCCGCGTTCATCGACGAGTTTGCGGTCGATGGTGACTGATTCGGTGAAGCACTGCTGGGCAAATGCAGTATCACCACGATTGAGCGCGGCATGACCAGCCCAATTGAGGGCCGTCGACAGGCGACGCAGATCGTCGAGGGTGCCTCGTTCGCGGACGATCTGGTGGTTCAGTGCCAATAATTCGTCTGCGATTTGGGCACCTTGGTCATCTTGTTCGAGCTCGATGTGAATGCGCATGACCCAGTACAAGAAGTGCGTGAGTTCTTCTTCGGTGCGTAGTTCACCGCGCGGCATACGGACTTGGCGCTGTGTACTGAGCGCTTCGCTGAAGTACTGCTGGGCGTCTCGAATTTTGCCCAGACGATGATACGCGGTCCCCATCCAGTAGAGACTCGCGGCCAGTGTCCGGTAATCTTCCGCATTGCCGCGCGTACTGATTGCATCGCGGGCGAGTTCGAGCGATTCTTGGAGTGTGACGAGGGCCGCTTCGGGATCGTGCGGAATCATGGCGATGGGGTCGTCGTCTTCGATCATGTCAGGGACGGGCGGCTTGGTAGGTTTGCTCGGCCGCATGATGCCGAACGCAGGTTTGCGCGGTGGTTCCGGCTCGTGTTGTACCTGACACCACGGGCAGAGGCTCGTACTCTGTGGATGTGTGGTGCCACATCCTGGACACGTCCATTCCATGGTATTTCCTTTCGCT
>CAIPUQ010000460.1 GCA_903868295.1 uncultured Roseiflexaceae bacterium | reverse complement strand
TTTCCTGCACATGATTGGCGTGGAAGAAATGGATGCGCCCGGCAGGTCAAAGGCCGAACAGCGCATGACCAATGTGGAGATTGTGCTGGTCCTCGACGTCTCAGGCTCGATGGCCGACAACAACCGGCTGACGAACCTCAAGTCGGCCGCCAATGAATTTGTCGATACGGTGCTCAGCAGCGACAGCGAAGACCGCATCTCGATCGCCGTCGTGCCCTTCAACGGTCAGGTGAACCTTGGGGCGGCGCTCCGGGGCCGCTACAACGCGCAACACCAGCATGGCGTGACCAATGTGAACTGCGTGGATCTGCCTGCCTCGGTTTACACCCAAACCGGCATCACGACGACGCTCGGCCTGCCGATGACTGCTCATGCCGACACCTTTTCGCAAACCAGCCGGGTGGCGTCGTACATCGACCGGGCCAGCACGGATTTCGCCGTGCCGGTTCCGGGCAACCGCTGGTGCCCGCCGTCAACCTCGAACACGGTGATGCTGCCCTCGCAAAACATCGCGGCGCTGCAGGCCAAGATCAACAGCCTCACGGCGATTGGGGCCACCTCGATCAATGCGGGCATGAAATGGGGCATGACGCTGATCGATCCAGGCAGCCAGGCCGTGATCGGCCATTTCGTCGACACCGGCGTTGTGCCGCCTGTGTTTGACGGCCGCCCCTTTGATTACACCGACCCGGAATCGATGAAGATCATCGTTCTGATGACCGATGGGGATCATTTCACCGAAGAGCGGGTGCGCGACCAGTATAAGTCGGGTGTGACGGGCACGAATGGCACGCATGCGATCTACAAATCCCCCAATGACGGGAACTATTCGATCCGCTTTATTACCGGGCGGCCGGGTGTATCGGGCACACGTGAGTATTGGGTGCCCCACCGCAGCGAATGGCGCGCTTTGCCTTGGACCAACACCACCAACACCGGCGCCGCGACGCTGCAACCGATCACGTTCCAGCAATTGTGGAGCGAAGTGCGCCTCGATTGGGTGGTCTGGCAGCTTTACGCCCGCGCCTTGGGCACCAACGACAGCCAGCGTTCAGCCCAATACACCACTTGGCTGCCGCTTTTGCGCGAACAGACCCCAATCAACACGATGAACACGCAGCTGCAGTCGATGTGCGGTCTGGCCAAGACAAACGGTGTCACCGTCTATGGCATCGCCTTTGAAGCCCCCACGGGCGGCCGCACCCAGATTTCGCAATGTGCCACCTCCTCGGCGCATTACTTCAACGCGGCCGGCCTGCAAATCCGAACCGCTTTTCGTGCCATTGCCAGTAATATCAGTCATCTGAGGTTGACCCAATGATCCGGCATCTTTTCCACAAGTTTGGCCGTTTTGGCCGCGACGACAAAGGAACCGCCGCCGTTGAATTCGCCATGACGGTGCCGCTTTTGTTGACCATTTTCATGGCCTCGTTCGAAAGCGGCTTTCTGATGGTGCGCTCAATCATGCTGGAGCAATCGGTCGACATGACGATGCGCGAGTTGCGGCTGGGTCACTATCCCATCCCAACAGCGGCGCTCTTGAAAACCAACATCTGCGAGCGCTCGGTCATCTTGAAAGATTGCGAAGACAACATCGTGATCGAGATGACGCGGATCAACACCGCAAGCTGGTCTTTGCCGACCAATCGCATGGCCTGCGTCGACCGCGAAGAAGATATCGTGCCGGTGACGCAGCTGCAGATCGGCCAGCAGAACGATGTGATGCTGGTGCGGGTTTGCGTGGTGCAAGACGCGATGTTTCCGACCAGCGGGATTGGCCTTGGTCTGCCCAAGGATGCGCAGGGTGGCTATGGTCTGGTCTCGGTGACGGCCTTTGTCACCGAACCGAGCTAAGGGGGCAGATCATGACACTCGACGCTCGCCTGCGCCGGTTCCTGCGCCAAGACGAAAGCGGCACCCTGATGGCCGAGGCCGTTTTGGTGCTGCCCTTCATGCTGTGGTCTTATCTGGCGCTCTTTGTCTATTGGGACAGCTACCGCGCAGTGAACACCGTGCAAAAGGCCGCCTATACGGTCTCCGACATGATCTCGCGTGAGATGGTTTCGGTCACCGAGGCCTATATCGTCGGGATGGATGCGATGATGGAATATCTGATCGATCAGGATCAGGACGCCCGCACCCGCGTCTCCGAGATTACTTGGTCGCAAATCAACAACCGCTATGAGGTGTTCTGGTCGCGCTCGCCGCACAATGCGATGCCGCAGTTGACCACGGGCAGCCTCGGCACCATTGCCGACCGTTTGCCGGTTTTGGCGGATGGCGACCATGTGGTGTTGGTCGAGGTGGCGGTGGATTATAAGCCATCGTTCAACGTCGGCTTGGGCAATCAGACGATTGAACAGTTCATTGTCACGCGTCCGCGCTTTGTGCCGCGGGTTTGCCTGACGACAGCGCCCTGCAGCTAAGTCGAGCGGGCCGATGACCACACAGGGCCGTTGTGCAGCGATGCACAGCGGCCCTTCTCCATGCCGATGTTGCCGAACGGCGGGGGTTGGCCTAGCTATGGGCCAACGCTCATGACCCTGCGAGGCCCCGATGTCGATCCGTCCCGTCACCACCACCAGCCGCGCCCGTCCCGCCATGGAAGGCGCAGGCGTGCATCTGCACCGCGCTTTTGGGTTCGGCGACCCGGAACGCATGGACCCGTTCTTGCTGTTTGATGATTTCCGCGGCGATCACCCGCGCGATTA
>CAIPUQ010000459.1 GCA_903868295.1 uncultured Roseiflexaceae bacterium | reverse complement strand
GGCTTCTTTTCGCTCTATTGCACACCGTTGCGGGTGCGCGGCGAACGGCCGTTGGGTGCCATCAGCTTGTATATGGCGCACGAACACTACTATGATTTCGAACAGGTACGGTTGCTGGCGGCGTTTGCCGATGCTGCTGCCATCGCCATCGAAAACGCACGCTTGTATGACGACAGTCAACGTGCGCTCGCCGTCAAATCGGTCATGCTCCAAGAAATGCATCATCGGGTCCGCAACAATCTCCAGACGATTTCGGCGTTGCTGACCATGCAACTCCGACGTTTGCCGGTCGAATCCGAAGCGAGCCATTCGCTGCGTGACAGTGTCGCCCGCATCCAGGCAATCTCGGCGGTCCACAATCTCCTCTCGCGTGAGGATATCGGGATCACCACCGTCAACGCCATCGTCCAACAAATTGTCGATCACGCGGTTGTCAGTATGACCGATCCTGCGCACACGGTGCACTTTCGCGTATCAGGCGTTGCAATCAGCGTGGGATCGCGCCAGGCGACCGTACTGTCGATTGTGTTGAACGAACTCATCATGAACGCCCTCTCGCACGGCTTATCGATGGTGGGCGGCGACGTCATCATCACGCTGGTCGACCAAGGGGCCGATTATGCAATCGAAGTCCGCGATAATGGTCCGGAGCGTACCGTTGGGTTACCGCCACATCGGGGCACCGGTATGGGACTCCAGATGGTCCGTACATTGGTCGAAAGCGACCTCAACGGCGATTTTCAGTTTTCTATTCAATCGGGCTGGGCTATCGCCCGCGTCGCATTTGCCCCACCCGAAAACGAAGAGGAGCACCAGTTATGACACGACTCGCACGGATGCAGGCCGCCATGGCAGCCGCCGGCATTGATGTCACCATCCTTGTCCCAGGTACCAACATGCGGTATCTGAGCGGTATCGGCTTTTCGACCAAATTACGACTCGCCTGTATGCTTGTCCCGCGTACTGGCACCGCTCACATGGTGTTGCCCACCATGGAGGCACCGCGCGCACAGGCTGCGGCAGAGTTCCCCGTTACCGTGCACCCGTGGGACGATGGTGATGGCCCGACGACTGCGCTCCGTGCTGCGGTCACCGCGTTGGGCGGTACGGTTCGTACCATTGCAGTCGAGCACACCACGATGCGCGTCTTCGAGTTACGGGCAGTCGAGGCCGTCGTGCCGAGCGCACGGATGATCGATGCCGATCCGTTGATTGCCAGCCTGCGCATGCAGAAGTCCAGCGACGAACTCGCCGCAATGCAGCGCGCGATAGTGGTCGCCGAGTCGACGTTGGCCGCAACTATTGGCGCAATCCGTATCGGGATGACCGAGCTCGATGTCGCCGCCGATTGGGAACGACGCATTCGCGCCGCCGGGAGTGTCCCGTCGTTTGACCTGGCCGTCGGCTCTGGTCCCAATGGCGCGAGCCCACATCACACCAATGGGATGCGGCAGCTCCAGTCGGGCGATCTGGTGGTTATCGACGGCGGGGCTATCGTCGATGGCTATGTCTCGGACATTACGCGCACCATCGGTGTGGGTAGTTTGTCCGAACGTGCCACCCTGGTCTACAACACCGTCCTGGCAGCCAACCAGGCGGGTCGACTGGCAGCCCAACAGCCCGGTGCGAGCGGTGACTCGGTTGATCGCGCAGCACGGGCCGTCATCGACGCAGCCGGTTTCGGTGCGTTCTTCATCCATCGGACTGGTCATGGTCTGGGCATCGATGTCCACGAGCCGCCATTCATGGTGGCCGGCGATCACAATCCCATCCTCGATGGAATGACATTTACCGTCGAGCCAGGGATATACCTGCCTGGCGAGTTCGGTGTGCGTATCGAAGACATGCTGGTTCGTACCGCAACGGGTGCTACCACCATGACGACCTTCGCGCGCGACCTGCAGTGCGTCGGCTAACTCATGGTCGATATGCAGCCCCTCAGCCTCGAGGGCCAAATCGAGGCAATCTTGTTTGTCGCGGGCGAACCGGTAGGTATAGCACAGCTAGCCGAATGGCTCGAGGTACCCATCGGTGCCATCGAAGCAGCCGTCGCAGTGCTCAGTGCGCACTATCAGCAGCGTGGCATCGTGGTGCTCCGGCATGAAGATCGCATTCAATTTGTGACGAGTGTGGGGGCTGCGCCGATGGTACGGCGGATGTTGGGGCAGAGTGGCGCGTCCAAGTTGTCCAATGCCGTCTCAGAGGTGTTGACCATCATCGCGTATCGACAGCCCATTACGCGTGCCCAAATCGAAGCCATTCGAGGGGTCGATTGTAGCACGCTGGTGCGTCAACTTCAGATTCGCGAGCTGGTCGTCGATGTGGGCAGGCTCGACACCGTTGGACGGCCAGTATTGTTTGCGACGACGGACCACTTCCTCCGCCAGTTCGGATTAACGTCGCTTCGCGATCTGCCGCCGTTGGACATCCCGCTCCTCGCAGATGGTGGCGACGAAGCAACGCCGTTACAAACGATGTTCCCCACTGTACCGCTTGGCGATAGCCGTATCGATTAGGATACTTTGGGTGGTGTCTCGTCGTCGCGGATGATTTCGAGTGGGTTGGTTACCAAACCAGCTGGTAATGCATCGGTGACGGTAACGGTGGGTACCACTGCCGTCAGACTCGACGCATACGGAGATTCTTCGGAGGGGGTACCTTCCATCGGGGTGAGGGTACCGACGGGCATTGGCCGTCGTATTGGTTGGAGCGCACCCAGACCGACGCCTACTGTGCCTGCAAACAGGACGATGCACGCGCTGATGATGCTCCAATCGCGGAACGAGGGGTCCGCCAATACGCGGATCAACACGCCCAGCGGTAATCCAGCCCAGGCAGCTTGGCGACTATACTGCTGGAGCATGAGTGTGCCGTCGAATGCTTGTCCTGACTCGGTCACTGCACGTACGCTGACACCCAAAATCCCCGTTGCGATCCAAATGACACCGAGCCAGCTCATGCTTGCATGCCAGCGCATTCCCGTCATGGCAACGACCGCTCCCACCAAAATAATGGCAAAAATCGCACCATAGCGGGCATACTGTGCAAATCGGGCATACACCATGCGTTCTTGGGTTTCGACACGTTGCGGATAAATGATGCCCTGTATCTCTGCTTCGGGGCTGTTGAACCCCTTTTGGAGCGATGCAGTCAACCACGTCACCACAGCCTGTTCGTTTTCGCGCTTCACGGGCCGACAGACATCTACCGCATAGCCAGTAGGCATTTCGATGACGGCCATAATCTGGCGTTCTTGTACTTGGGTGCAGAGCGGTGCGTCGTGGACATACTCGCGTACGAGTACCGGTAGACGCTGATCAATGATGTACGAGATATTCTCAGCCCGCACATCTCCTTGGAGCTCATCAATAAGGCTAGGGACCAGCAACAGCGCAACAAATTGGGTAGTCTGTGCCGGGTACATCGCTTCGTAGACTGAGCGTACATCGAGTTGCGTCCGACTCAGCGCTGCGGCGATGAGTGAACGGGTTGGTACTGGGGTCGTACCCGGCGCAGGTTGCCGTAAGGTCGCCACAAATGTGCTTGATTTGAGGGTTACCATGTCCGCAATGTTCAACCATAGTGCACACAGCAATACAGGTACGGTCGTGACTGCAACGAGTCGTGCAAACGTCCGCGACCATGTCTGTATCCGTGCTTCTTTGGTTTTGGAAGTTTCTCTTGCAAACACGATGTGTCACGTTTCTGTACGAGCATGGCGCACACGCTCTGGGCAAGTGGTCCCATCACCGTGTCTAGGGGATAATCGGCCATACACGGAGTTCAATGGTGACAACCCCCGCATTGGTTTGTACCCGGAGCTGCTTGGGCGCGGTATCCTTGTCAATCAAGAACAAGATTTGACCGCCGGTACGCTGGCCGGGTGCCACCATGGTCCCCGCCAAGACGTCTGTCAAACCGATGTAGCGCTCGTCGAGCGCGTGCACACCGTCCTGCAGATCGACCAAGGTGTATAACTCTGGCCCCGCGTATTCGGTTGCTTGATTCGGTTGGCGATCGTTGCGGTATTGGACGGTCATTGCCACAAAACGCTTTCCGTCTGGGGCACGATACGATGCAAATGTATGCAGATAGCGTATATTCGTGACGGCGCTGTAGATCCCGTGCTCAGACGCCTGCCAGTACCCAACGACGGGCATACGGTTTGTCACAAAGGTCTGCAACACACTATCGGGCAGCACCGCTACCGTCGGCGCGCTGACCGTGACCGCTGCTGGCGCAGTACGCTGTTGCGCGGTACGGCCGAGAAGCCCTGACAACACACGGTACGGTGCAGGATTATTGGGATGAAGCTCCAAGCGGCCGCGTTCGAAATACTGGACCGTGAAGCTCTGTCCTTCGTGCGTCTCGGTCATTTCACCGGACACCGGGAACCCCAACAACGCAAGATTTTCTGCATAGGACCAGCCGTTGCGTTGGTCCAGCGCAACCCCGTGTCCTTGCCAGTATGCGGCAAATTCACCACACACTGCGTGATTGGTCTCGCCAAACCACCGACAGCCTGCTTGATTGCCACGCGTGTCTGCAGCATTGTCGACGCCGTACCGCGCGCGCAGTTCTTCGGATCCCACATGACCAAGTTGGATGTCGTATGGTGCTGCTAATGGGTGGACCTCTATGCGATGCCGCTCGAAATACTGGGTACGGATAATGCCGCCATTTTCGAACCGCTCTTGTACCGCACTGATAGGGTGCCCAAACACACTGAGTCCACCATTCGATTGCCAATACCTCACGATGCGCGCATCAATACAAAATCCCGTCTCGCGGGAGCAGGTGTCTGCAGCGTGTGCTGGTTGCATGGGCAAACCCAAAGAGACACACAGCAGTACCAACAGCACCCATGGTAGGTGTACGTAATGTTTCATGCAGCCGTTCCCCCCGAGTCAGATGTATTTATGCATAGTAGCACGCAGAACAGCACTCACCACGGGTTGCGCCAAATCGTCATTATGTCGTAAGAAACTCCACGCAATCGACGTCCAACTACGGTGCCGTTGGCTCTGAGGGAATACTGCATCCTGACGCGTAAAAGAGAGATATTAGTTAAAATAATATAATGAATTTTCCGTAAAATATTATAAAAAT
>CAIPUQ010000458.1 GCA_903868295.1 uncultured Roseiflexaceae bacterium | reverse complement strand
TGCAACGTGGGCTGACGCGCAAGCCATTGGGTGGCCAATGAACAACACTCGAGTGTCGGCATAATCATGGCGGTGATGGGGCGCACAGCATCGTAGGTTTTGGAAAAAAACGCAACACCATCGGCACTATCAATGCGATGGACATACGCAACATACCCGCCCCGCATGGGGATAGGCGGCCGGACCGGCGAAACACCAAAGATTTTACAGACCCGTTCGAGATGTTCTGCCAATTGCTCTTGCATCGTTATCCCGGCAATAGCGTATCGTGCGACAAATTCTCAACAGCGGTTTGCTTGCGCATACGCGTGAACCGAGGTGCAAACCCCATTTTGGCCCAAAACGCTGCGCCAGCACTGTTCCACACCAAGACGTCGATGTCGAGCGCTTCTCCGCCGAGTACGTTGTGCAGGGCCGCAAAAGAAGCAGCCCCATACCCTTGCCCACGTAATGACTCAACGACACAAAAATGACGCAAATATCGAGGGTACACACTCATATCTACCAAGGCATATCCGACTACCACGGTATCGGCACGAAAAATCCAGGCTTGGTAGGTGCTTGCCAACAACCCCTGCATGCGGCCGACAAGAGCTGCGTAGCTCATGACGTTGTCCGATTGCTCAGCAATAATCAATGCACGATTGAGGAGCGCTAACAACCCGCAATCAGATGCTTCAGCTACAGTCAGTTCAATGTGCCGCATTCAATACCTTCACCTGCAAGTCGGGCCGTGCATCGATTGCACCGCATGGAGCAGGCATACCCGTGTACCGGACATGGAGCGTATCGTCGATGACACCGTCAACTTCGGACTGCGTAGATTTCTGCGCTACGGCGAAGCTTTCCCGTGCGACACCATACGGTCGCGCGATACGGCACCCGCTGCTTTGCGGTGCAATCCCAAACCACATCCATGCACGATGCACGGATGTGGTTCGCCGCTGTGTAGGCTATTCTGCGCGCTCGAGGATAACCACACTTTCGACATGGGACGTCTGGGGGAAGCAGTCGACACAGCTCACCGCAGTAATACGATACCCACCAGCTACGATGAGTCCCAAATCTCGAGCCAATGTACCTGGATGACACGACACATAAGCGATTTTGGTTGGTTTGAAGCGGTGCAATGACTGAATGACTGCGGGGTGACACCCCTTCCGTGGGGGGTCGAGCACCACCGCATCCGCATTGTGCACATGCATGATGCCTTTTTCAACCGATTCGGCAAACCATTCAACGTTTTCGAGCTTATTGTTCCATGCATTTGCTTGGCCGTTTGCCACGGCTGGTGCATACTCTTCGATACCAATCACGCGACCGCATTGGAGTGCCAATGGCAACGTGAAAGTCCCTGCGCCACAGTACGCATCAACAATCCGCTGATCGGTGATATCACCGAGGCCGCTCAGCACGGTGTCACACAACGCCCGTGCAGCGCCCAACGACACTTGAAAGAACGTCGTTGCCCCAAGATCAAGTGACACACCATAATGCAACTCATTGACGGTCTCGGCACCATCGACGGCACCCCAAGGCATACGCACGCCAATCACATTCGGGCAGGTTGCTACCCAGGCATCGCGAATTTGGATGGCAATACGATTGGGCAAATCGTTGAGCGCAGCAACGACATCCCCGGTCGTCTCACTCAGGCGGAGTACCACACTCCAGTTCGTGCGCGGCTCGGGCGGATGCAGTGCGACTGCATCCCGCAATGCTTTGACGACACGCTGCAACGCTGGCTGGAGCAGGGGATCTTCGGTCACTTCGGTGACGTGCTTGCTCCCGTCTGCACGATACCCCAAATAGTTGCCATACCCGTGCAGACGGGCATTGTTTCGATACTGCCATGCGGGCGAACCGATGACCTTCTGGATTTCGGGGACGTCAGCTAACTTACCGATATGCACTAATTGGTCGTGCAAAATTTTGACTTTGTATGACAGCTGTGCCACGGGATCGATGTGTTGCCATTCCATGTTGGGCGCACCAGGATGAAGGACCGGCACCCGATCCGCCGACGGAGCAATGATTTCGAGAACTTCCGCCCGCACATAACTCGAATTCACTTGGGTGATTTTGACTTTGACTTCTTCGCCGGGCAACGCACCGGGGATAAAGCATGCCAAGCCATCAATACGACCGACGGCATCACCACCCTGCGCCATCGCATGTGGCGTCACGATATATTCTGCACCCTTTTGCATGTATTCCCCTTTCGACGGGCACGAAGTGCCGTGCGTCGTAATTCTCATAATTTCAATGGAGCGGCTCCCGTGTTCCTGCGGGCGACATCGCATCCATGACAGTGTATTGTAACACTGCATCCTGCGATGTTATGGCTGAGCCGTCACGATGCGCCGCAGTGTGGTTTTGATGGTAATCAAATCCATAAAACTCGATTCAACCCGATCAGTCGAACCGTAGTTCAATACGATGGTTGTATCGGTCATCGGTTCATACCAGAGATGTGTGGACAAAATGCCGATGTGGCCGAGCGATTCGGGGAGAAAATCGAGTGCCCACGAGAACTCGCCGAAGCGTACCGCCATCATCCCGACACCATAGTACAATCCGGTGCGAAACGGGTTGCGCATGGTGATCATGCGCAGATACGATGCTTTGGAGATGAGCGAGTAGTTGTGCAACGCCTGACTGAAGCGCAGCAAGTCATTCGGCGTTGTAACAACGCCGCCGCCCGCCCAATCGGCACTGATACTACGCGCTGCGCGAACGTTGACACCGTCTACCCAGGCATCAGCCATCGGCAGCGGCTGTGGATTCGTCGGCGTCGACCGGTAGGGCATATAACTGTCGACCATGGCGAGTGGCACAAAAAACCGATCGGCCAGGACTTGATGAAAGGGTTTTTGTTCGATGCGCTCGATGACCAATCCCAGCAAGACATACCCCGTATCAGAGTAGTGAAACTGCTTGCCTGGCGTTCCGACTGCATGCTGGCGTTGTCGTGACACAGCGAGCAGCATTTCGGGCGTCCAGAGGGTGTCGAGGTTTTGGGTGATATCTTGTTGCACCGTCACTCCTGAATCGACCGGGTCAGCAAAGTAGTCTGCGACACCCGATGTATGTTCCATGAGTTGCCCGATGGTGACCTCACCTGCGTAATCGACTCCACCATGTACAAACAAACCGGCGAGCACCTCGGCAGCCAAGTAGTCGGCTACTGGGTCTGCGATATCCAGCGTGCCTTCTTCGGCCAATTGCATAATAGTGACCGCAGTGAACAACTTGCCGATACTGGCGGCATGGAACGGCTGATTGGGCACCAATACCTGTGCGCCATCGTGCTCATAGGTACCTGCGGCAAATGCATCGTCAATACCAAAACGTGTTGACACAATCCGCACTTGCATCCCACTCGACGACGCGTTGTTGGATTGGCTTGCGATGAGTGCGGTATGGATTTGGGTCAGGGCTTCCGCACGAGTGAGTGGCCGTACATTCAAATACCAGAGCCCGTAGAGACTGGCCATCACGACCACAACAATCCCAGCGAATACGAGAGTTTTCGGTTGAATCTTCACAGCACACTCCTTTGGAGACCTTCTGCCCGGCATGCACGATGGATTTGTTCAACCTAAGAAGCAGAACGAGATTGCATCACGACAAAACGCCGCCAGACGACAACACTCAACACCAACGTCTCGACAATACAGGTTGCAGCATGTGCAATGGGTACCAGAACCATCCCACCCGACACCCCAACCACCGTCAATATGAGTGCTTTGCTCCCCAGTTGCCCGAGATTGGTCAACAGCGGGGTCCGCGTATCGTGGAGCGCATTGAGCAATCGCGATAAGAGCTCGGTCGTGACATACGCGGGCAATCCAATCACATACCACTGCAGTACCGCGTAGGTCCGATCCCCTGCCGCCTGGTCAAATGCGCCACGCTCAAGCACCAACGCTATCCCCGCGCGGCCACCATACCACACCAACAGTACCACGGGGATACACAATAGCAACGCGGTCACCGTGGTACGCACAAACAAGCGCCGCAACAGGACGGGATCGTGCTGCGCTGCTGCGACTGCCAAATGCGGAAAAACGGCTTGGCCGATAGCTGATCCAATCAGTCGGGTCGGCATATCAGCCAATAACCACCCACTATACAGGGCTGCCACAGCGGTTACACCGACACTCGATGCATACGACGTATCGACCAGGTTGCCCGCATAATTCACAGTGGCCGATAACGCAGTGGGGACCGCCAGGAACGCGATGGTTCGCAACTGCGGCAATCGTGGCTCCCAATGCCAACGCAACTGCATGCCGTTGAGGCGCAAGCCCCACCAGACAAACAGCAGCTTCATCGCTGCCGCACCAATCAGGCCGAGCGTCGGGCCGTACACCGAAACCTCCGGGAACGCGCGCGCGGCGAGCACCCCCAGAATAATCGTCACATTGTGTGAAACATACGCAACGGCTATCATCCCAAACCGAGTATGTGCAGATAACGTCGCAGACAGCAAGCTCGCAATCGCCAACAACAACGGTTGCGCAAAGAGCAGCCGTGTCAACGATGTGGTCAATGCTTGTGTGGTGCCCGGGCTGCCTGGCAAAACGAGCTCGCGCACCAACCACTCTGCGCCGATTATCCCGATCAGCGACGCACCAATAACCAACACCGCCACGAGACTCGTGAGTGCATTGATGATACGCTGTTGCATGACATCGGATTCGCGCACGAGGACCGGCACCAGTGCCGCGGTGAGCGCGCCCCCGGCGATGAGCGTAATCAAGGTCTCGGGCAGGCGCGCAGCAGCGTAATATGCTGCCACCGTTGCGCCATCACCAAATGTCGCGCCGATGAGTACTTGCCGGACAATACCAAGCAACGCGGATGTTGCAAATGCAAACGCCATTATCAACGCAGCATCCGACACACCGTACCGACGCGTGGCATATTGGCGCAACCGATTGACCACCGTCACCACACACCATCAGTAGCCATGGACGCCATCGGTAATTGCAGACGACTAGCCACGGATAATCGCGATGACTTCATCACGGCGCGCTTCCATGGTAGCTTTGTCCATTGCCTCGAGATTGAGGCGAATCAACGGTTCGGTGTTTGACGTCCGCACATTGAAGTGCCAATCATGGTAGATAATCGAGAGCCCATCACGTGTTTCGAATTTGGCATCACCGTAACGCGCACGCAGTGCGGCCAATACTGCTGCCGAATCCGCGACTTTCGAATTGATTTCGCCGGAAATAAAATACTTCGCTTCGATGGGCTTGAGCAGTGCCGACAACGTCGTCCGCTCGCGTGCCAGCATTTCGACTGTCAATAACG
>CAIPUQ010000457.1 GCA_903868295.1 uncultured Roseiflexaceae bacterium | reverse complement strand
GACGACGGATCGGACATCCAACGTCAACACGACACCGTTTGCCAATGGTTTGAGCTCACGTACGACTTCCAGCAACAATGTGGCGATATCGACCAACACAAAACGCATATTCGCTGCAGCTTCGTTGCGTGCCAGCATCAATAGGTCGTTGACCAGACGAATGAGCCGCGCAGATTCATTCTGCATGTCACGCAACGATTCCTCGAGGAGTTCTTGATCCCGAGCAGCACCACGTTGCAGGATTTCGATGTTGCCTTGCATCGCAGCCAGCGGCGTCCGGATTTCGTGGGACGCATCCGCAAGAAACCGCTGTTGCGCCTCGAAGAGATTATCGATACGTCCCAAGAGATCATTCACCGTCACCGTTAATAACTGCAGTTCGTCTTGGACAACGGGGACCGGCACGCGCCGGCGCAAGTCGGCGGCACTCACAATACTTTGTGCGGTACGTGCGATCACATCAATCGGGCGGAACACCGCCCGTGTCAACCAGGCACCACCTTGTGCGGCAAACATCATGGCAGCTACCCCACCGAAAGCCAGGGCATACAAAAAAATCCGCAACGCTCGCTCAGTCTCTGCGATGGGACGCGAAAGTTGAATTAACCCCTGCACTTGTACCGTGCCGGTTATCGGATTGGTATACACCAGAGGCATCAATAACGTCCGGACCCGCACAAATCCCAAATCCATTGACGCCCGTGAAATAGGTTCTTGGAGCGCACCCATGACCGTCTCACGATTGAGTGTCACTCGTTGCGAGAACTCCAACTGACCACGGAGATTGGGCGAATACTCGATTGGATTGCCATCGTTGTCGTACACCACGACAAACAGATTGGTCGTCGCAAAACTATCCAACCCGTTCCCCTGCGCAAGAAAAGCCGGTAGATCTGACAGATCCGACCGTAGGGATGGCTCGTCCGCAGCATCGTTGAAGCTCTGGACAAACACTTGTGCCCCGAGGTTGAGCTCGTTGTCGATGCCATTAATCAATGCCCGGTTGACCACAAAAAACAACCCTATATCGAGTGCAGTCAATGCAAGGGCAAACAAGCCTACATAGGCGAGGGTAAGTCTGAGGCGCAGTGACATCGTGTCCTACTTTGCTTGGGTATACAGTGCCGCCACCCAGCCCGAAATGCCCGCCCCTGTCACAACCGGTAGCCACGAACCGTCATTGTTGACCGGCGCACCAACGACCGTCAGCAGCGTGCCGTCTGGCAACGTCTGCAGAATATCTGCGTCGCGTCGGGGTGCAGACCGCAAAAACAATCCAGACGCGCCGGTGCCAACCACCACAACGGAGTTGTCGGTTGCAGGGCTGATGGTCAGCGTGGGCAACATGTCACTGGACTGCTGGTCTACTGCTGCCGTGTTCGGCAAATACGAAATAAGTGCCAAGACAATCGCCACCACAAGCCCGAGCGCGATTGCAAGTCGTGGTCCGCGTTGCATGACCGCATGAATTCCACTACGGCGCGGCAGCAACACTTGTTGGGTGGTACGCCGATAATCGTCTGCGGGGGAACGATACACCATGCCACCCGTCGGCCTATCGGGTTCAGTAGAATCACGTTCGGGGTTCGCGTGCGGCACAGGGCTGTCATCCATGCGGTACCTCACAGCTATTCTTCGTGAATGCGAACGCGCCAAAACGCAAGCAATTCGGCAACGATTTGCGCCATCCCAATCCGCGGTTCCCACCCGGTTAACGCACGTAATCGGCTGTTGTCGCCGCGCAACACAGGCTCGTCAACCGGCCGCATACGCGTGGGATCTGTCACCACCTCGACCGGCACCGTGCCTTGTGCAAGCACCATATCAAGGATGTCGCCCATGCGGGTGGCAACGCCGGAACACATGTTGTAGACAGTCCCTCCCGGAGCCTGTTGCAACAACGCCCACAACGCGCGGGCGACATCATCGACATGGGTGTAATCACGCCGTGGTTCGAGATTACCGACATGGATGACCGGCGCTTGCCTGCCTGCTTCGATGAGTGCCATCTGCCGACAAAACGTTTGGATAGCTGTTCGATCCCCTTGACGCGTACCGACATGATTAAATGACCGTGTCACCACCGTGTGGACACCGTACGAGTCAAAGTACTGTAATCCCAATAATTCTTGGGCCACTTTGCTGATCCCGTATGGTGATGCAGGCCGCATCGGGTGCGATTCGTGGATGGGGATTGCCTCTGGGGCAACCACACCATACTGTGCACTCGAGCCAGCGATATGCACGCGCGCCGTTGGCGCATGGCGACGCACTGCTTCGAGCAGATGCACCGTGCCTTCGACGTTCGCGCGCATCGTGGCAACAGGCGCCCCCCACGACGCAGCAGGATAGCTCTGTGCTGCCAAATGGTAGATATACTCGGGTTGCGCGAGACGCACTGCATCTGCGACTGCATATGGATCTTCGATATCACCTTCGTAGACGGTGAGTTTGTCAATAATGGGAGCGAGTGCACGTGGATCGCTACGCCAGCGCTTGAACACACTCAGGGTTACATCTGTTTGGCGCAACAGGTATGCGGCAAGCGTGCTCCCCACAGGCCCGGTAGCACCGGTAATAAGGATTCGTGGCATGCCTGCTCCTTCACAGTGTCTTTAGAGAGTATTTTACCAGAATCAATCCCAAATTCGAAGAACTTTATGTCAAATTCGCATGAGAAAGCCGTCCTCACGACCTGCATGCATACGGTATAATGCACGCATATTCGAGCCACTGCGGTAGAAGGCATTCCCATGAAGTATATCGCTACCATCGGTCTAGAAGTCCATGCCCAGATACGGACGGCCTCCAAGATGTTTTGTGGCTGTCGGACCGATGCAGCCCATGCTGCACCGAACACTAATGTTTGCCCGACATGTCTCGGCTTGCCAGGGGCATTGCCCGTACCGAATCGTTCGGCAATCGAACAAATCGTCAAAACCGGGCTCGCCCTGCATTCGACCATTGCAGTCGATAGCACCATGAGCCGCAAAAACTACTTCTATCCCGATTTGCCATCTTCATACCAGCGGAGTCAATACGAAGATCCTTTGTGTGTCGGCGGTCACGTCGACATTGTCGTCGATGGGGTAGATCGACGTATTAATTTGACCCGCATTCACATCGAAGAAGACACCGGCAAGCTCAATCACATGGCCGATGGAACGTCACTCATTGACTACAACCGGGCTGGGGTGCCGTTGATGGAAATCGTCTCTGAGCCTGAGATACAATCTGCCGAAGAAGCCCGCCTCTACTTCCAATCTCTGCATCAGCTGCTCAGTTGGATCGGCGTGAACAGCGGCAACCTCGAAGAAGGCGCATTGCGTTGCGATGCGAACGTGTCGGTTCGCCCTGAAGGGCAGAAAGAATTCGGCTCGAAGGTCGAAATCAAGAACGTCAACTCGTTCAAAAATGTCGAGCGTGCGATTAATTTCGAAATAGAGCGGCAAATCCAAGTCCTCACCGACGGCGGCACCATCAAGCAGTCCACCCGTGGGTGGAACGATGCCACCGGCAAAACCGTCGAGCAACGCTCCAAAGAGTTTGCTCACGACTATCGATACTTCCCAGACCCGGACATTCCACCGTTCCAGATGGATCGTGCACTCGTCGCCGAGATAGCCACGCGACTGCCTGAGCTGCCCAGTGCGCGGCGCCAACGCTTTATTGCTGATTACGCAGTGAGTACCGCTGATGCCGATTTGTTGACGGCCAACACCGCAGTAGCTGATTTTTATGAGACGACCGTCGCTGCCACCCTCAAACACAACGGCACAGCCCGCGATGCGTCGGTGTGGATTCTGGGCGAGTTCTTTCGCCTGCTCAATGACCAAGGCGAATCACTCGCAACCGCGTCCGAACGAATGACACCAGCCCACATAGCCGAGCTCATCGGACTGCTCAACAAAGGCACCATTACGCGTGCATCAGCCAAAGAAGTCTTCGAGATCTGCTACCGCGAAGGCACTGCGCCCGAGGCAATCGTCGCCGCCCGCGGTATGGCAGTCATCGGCGACAGCAACGCGTTGCTTACCATGGCACGTGAGGCCGTCACAGCCAATCCGAAAGCAGTCGCTGACTTCAAAGCAGGCAAAGACGCAGCAATCAAGTTCTTGGTCGGCCAAATTATGCGTCAATCACGTGGGCAAGCCAGTCCACAGGCAGCCGAGGCAGCGGTCGTTGCAGCACTTGGAGAAGTCTAGACAGTGGCCAACCGGACGTACTACCGTGCAGATACTTTGTGCAGTTTGACACAGATTCGCCCTAATGCTAGTATGGTGCGCGTTCAATGGCACGTACTCTATACCGGCAATTTGGAAAGCAAGTAGGTTATCTATGCCTCCAATAACAGAACATGTCGTGCTCCGAGATTTGGATGTTCCGAACATCGCTGATCTGGATGTGTACATTCAGCACGAGGGATACGAAGCCCTCCGCAATGCAGTCAAAGAAAAGACGCCACAAGACATCATCAACGTCGTCAAAGACGCTGGGTTGCGTGGGCGCGGTGGAGCTGGGTTCCCGGCTGGGGTCAAATGGGGCTTTCTGCCCAAAGATGTCTACCCCCGCTACCTCTGCTGTAACGCAGACGAGTCCGAACCAGGCACATTCAATAACCACCAGATCATCGATCGCAATCCGCATCAACTCATTGAAGGCGTTGCACTCGCAGCATACGCGATTGAATGCCAAAAAGCCTTCATCTATATTCGTGGCGAATTCGCTGCAGGAGCACTCCGGCTCGAGAGAGCAATTGCTGACGCAACCGCACGCGGCTTTCTCGGCAAAAATGTCTTCGGGACCGACGTAACTATCGAAATCGTCGTTCACCGCGGTGCCGGCGCCTATATCTGTGGCGAAGAGACCGCGTTGCTCGAGTCTCTCGAAGGCAAAATCGGTCAGCCACGACTCAAGCCACCGTTCCCTGCAGTCGCAGGCCTGTACGGTAAGCCGACCATTGTCAACAACGTCGAAACGTTGGCCAATGTGCCACGCATCGTCCTCAAAGGGGTCGAATGGTACCGCAAAAACGGGACCGAAAAGAGCCCGGGCACCAAGGTTTTCTGCTTGTCGGGGCACGTCAAAAAGCCCGGCAATTACGAAGCACCGTTTGGTGTCACCATGCGTGAGCTTATTTATGACTATGCCGGCGGGATGCGTGACGACAAAAAAGTCAAAATCATCGTTCCTGGTGGTGCATCAGCTGCATGGTTGACCGAAGCAAATCTCGACGTTTCGATGGATTACGAATCCCTCGCAGCAGCGGGTACCATGCTCGGTTCTGGCGGCATTATTATCTTGGACGAATCCGTTTCTGCAGTCGAATTGGCCTACAAAATGGACGAATTCTTCAAACACGAATCGTGTGGTAAGTGCACTCCGTGTCGCGAAGGAACGCATTTTTTGGTCAAAACGCTGCATAAGTTTACTCATGGTGGCGCAGTCAAAAACGACATCAACAAATTGCACGATGTCTATAATCAGATGGCAGGTAACTGCTTCTGCTTGCTTGGCGAAAGTGCCGTGGTACCAATTCGGACTGCCTTGCGCCTCTTCCCCGAAGAGTTCGAAGCAGCCCTCGCCAAGTCACCCGCACGTCATGCCATTCCCCTTACGTTAGCACACTAGCGCCACCGCATAGGTAGCCGGGAGTAGTAATCCAATGCCAGACGTTAACCTCATCATTGACGGACATGCGGTCTCGGTACCCGCAGGGACCAATCTCGTCGATGCTGCTCGGACGGTCGAAGTCGCCATACCGGTCTTTTGTTACCACCCCAAACTCAAACCAGTCGGCATGTGTCGTATGTGTTTGATCGAGGTGTACACCCCCCGCATCGATCCTGCCACACGCCAGGTGGTGCTTGGACCAGATGGCCTACCGCAACTCGCCCTGATGATGAACAAACTGCAACCTGCCTGTGTCACTCCGGTGAGTGAAGGCATGGTCGTCAAAACAACCACAGAAAAAGTCAAGTTCGCCCAACGAGGCGTGCTTGAATTTTTGTTGACATCACACCCACTCGACTGCCCTGTCTGCGACAAGGGTGGCGAGTGCCCACTACAGAACTTAACCATGCAATGGGGTCCCGAAGTCAGCCGCTTCGACTACAGCGACAAAGTTCACTTCGAGAAGCCAATCAAACTCAGCGACGTCATTTATCTCGACCGCGAACGCTGTATCCTCTGTTCACGCTGCGTTCGCTTCCAAGATGACATTGCTGGCGACTCGGTTCTTGGCTTTGACAATCGTGGACGGTCATGGGAAATCATCTCGAAGTCGGAACCCGGCTTCGATTCGAAATTCTCAGGCAACACCACCGATATCTGCCCGGTCGGTGCACTCACCAATGCTGACTTCCGCTTCCGCTCACGCGTATGGGAAGTCCGCAGCACACCGAGCATCTGCACCCACTGTTCCGTCGGGTGTAACCTCAGCCTCGACGCACGTCACAATCAGTTGATGCGTGTCATGCCGCGCGAGAACGACGACGTCAACGAAATCTGGCTGTGTGACAAAGGGCGCATGGGGATGCGCTTTGTCGAAAGTGCCAACCGCGTCACGACCCCATTGGTCCGACAGCACGGCAAACTCGTCCCCGCCTCGTGGGACGAAGCGTTGACGCGCATCTCCAGCAACCTCTCGCAGATTGCCGCCAAAGGAACCGGTCAGGTTGCCGGCTTGATGAGCGATTCTGCATCCAACGAAGACCTCTACGCGTTCCGCAAACTCATCACCGAAACCTACCAGTCGACGTCACTCGATCATCGGCCCGGCGCAAGCACAGATGTAGCCCTCGATGATGCACCACTCACCGCCGGTGTCGGCAAAGGGACGAGCCTTCTCGCGCTCGGCAAAGGGACGACCGTTATCGTCGTTGCAGCCGATGTCGAAGAAGAAGCTCCACTCTATGTCCTCCGGTTGCGCGGCATCCAAAACCGTGGTGGTGCAGTCCACGTCGTCAACAGCTTCGCCACCAAACTGGGCAGCGGCGCTTCATCCGACACGCGCATCGCCGCCGGTAGCGAATCTGCCTATGCAGCTGCCTTCCTGAAATTGGTACTCGAAGCACAAGCAGCCAACGGGTTTGACCGCCGCGTCCGTAATTTGGACGATGTGCGCAATCAACTCAACAAGCTGTCCATTGATACACTGCTCGAAACCGCAGGTGTGTCACGCGCACAGCTCCAAAAGCTGGTCGATGCGTACATGACTGCCACCAACGCCATCATTGTCTATGGCCGAACCGCACAACACGTAGGCGCCAGCGTGACCCAAACCCTCGCCAATGCGGCGATTGCGACCGGCAAGTGTGGCAAAGCAAACAACGGCCTCATCGCCTTGACCGCTGGTGCAAACACCACTGGTGCGTTGGCATTGGGTGTCCGACCAGGCAAAGACGGTGCTGCTGCCAATGAATTCTGGGCACGCGCCGAAGCAGGGACACTCCGCGGGCTCATGGTCGTTGGCCTCGACCCAGCCAATAACAATCCTGCTGCAGCTGAAGGCTTGGCGACGATTGCAAAGCATGGCTTCTTGGCAGTCCAGACGATGTTCATGAACGAAACTGCAGAACTTGCAGACGTCGTCCTCCCACAGATGGCCATTGCCGAAACAGACGGGACGCTTACCAACGCCGAACGTCGCGTGCAACGATTTCGGATTGCCGTGGCTGCTCCTGCAGCGATGCACCCAACCTGGCAAATCTGTGCCTACCTGGCCGAACGTTCGACTGTTGCAGTGCCAGCGTCCAAAAACGCTACCGCAGTGCTCGGCGACTGGGAGTATGCGGTCACCAGTGACGTCACCGAGGAAGTCGCCCAGCGCATTCCACGTTTTGGCGGGGTAACGTATACAAGTCTCGATCTGAGCATCAATTCTTGGGGTCGCCAAGCCAACGAATCCGTCTACTACGACGGCACGTCATACACCAACACCGAAGGCAACGGGGTACAGATTGCTGCCCTTGCAGATGAACCAACTGCACCGCTCCCGATGGCATTTGTTGCACCTGTTGCATTCGAACCAAAGGGTGAGTTTGGCTTGCTCCTCCAAACCCCAGTACGTGCCTACAACGGTGGGAGCTGGAGCACTGATTCCAAACTTTCGACGGTCCAAGTTCCCGCTCACGTACTGATTTCACCGTCAGACGCAGCCCGTTGGAACATCAACGCGGGCGATCGGGTAACCATCGCCTCACCCGTTGGAACAAGCACCGTGCCAGCCCAAATCGACAAAAATGTCGCCACTGGTCACGTTTTGATGCCCGATGTGGCAGGCGCACCGCTCCATCTCACACTCGGTGCATACACCCGCGTCGCCATACGGCGTGCCGAATAGCAGGACGCTGAGGAGGATTCGATGACCTGGATTGACATACTCATCCTGCTTGTACGTTGTCTCGTACTTGCACTCGCCGCAGCGACATTGTTTGCATACTTCACGTTGTTCGAACGCCGCTTGTTGGCGAAGTTTCAGCATCGCATTGGACCGAACCGGGCTGGCTATATCCCACTTCCCGGCGGCAAAAAACTCTTTGGCGGGTGGTTGCAACCTGCGGCTGATGCGGTCAAGTTGTTCCTCAAAGAAGATGTCGTGCCCGCCATGGCAGACAAATGGGTCTACATCATGGCCCCCGGCTTCGCTGTCGTCCCCGCGTTGATTATCTGGGTCGCTATTCCGCTCGGAACATGGCCCGATGGGCTGGGTGGGAACTGGTTGCACTACGCCCCTATGGACGTTGGTGTACTCTACCTGCTGGCTGTGACATCAATCGGCGTCTATGGCATTGCCGTAGCTGGTTGGGCATCCAACAACAAGTACTCGATGATCGGCGGCGTGCGCGCTTCAGCCCAGGTCATTTCGTATGAACTGGCTCTTGGGTTGGCTATTCTGGCGGTTGTTATGCAGAACAGCACGTTCCGCACTGAAGAAATCGTAATCAGCCAAGGAACCTTGTGGAACATCGTTCCGCAGTTCTTGGGCTTCATCATCTTCTTGGTTGCGAGCACAGCCGAAGTCGTTCGTTCACCGTTCGACTTGGTCGAAGCCGAACAAGAACTTGTCGGTGGCTACAACACCGAATACGGTTCGATGAAGTTCGCGTTGTTCTTCATGTCCGAGTACATCAAACTGATTGCAATGAATGCAATTGCAGTCACCTTGTTCTTGGGCGGCGGCAACTTCCCCGGTATCGACACCCTTGTCGCAGCCGTCAAAACCAGCAACGGCGACACGATAGCGTATGCAGTCCAAGGGTTGCTGACCCTCGGCGCATTCTTACTCAAAACCACTGCGCTGTCGTTCTTGTCTGTTTGGGTCCGCGCATCGGTCCCACGAGTACGTTATGACCAGCTGATGCACCTGGGCTGGAAAGTCCTCTTGCCGATGGGGTTGTTTAATGTGGTTCTGACCGCAGTGTTTGGGGTTGTGTTCCCTGCTGACAGCATCATCGCCAAAGTCATCATGGGTGTCGTTGGTCTCCTCGTCGTCGTCATCGTCTCAGCCACTGCTACCCCAAAACACGCCAAGCGTGGGGTAACACTGGTCAATACGCCCGCAGGGAACTAGAGAGGCTCACATGCTAGGTGCATTCTTGAAAGGCTTGGGCACAACGTTCAAGTACCTGTTTAAAAAGCCCGTTACCGTCCAATACCCCGAAGAAAAACGGGTCGTTCACGAACGATTCCGCGGGCGACACCAACTGAATCGCTTCCAAAACGGGATGGAGCGCTGTATCGGCTGTTCACTCTGTGCAGCAGCCTGCCCGTCAGACGCTATTCTCGTCGTTCCCGCAGAAAACGACCCAGCCAAGCCCAATTCACCGGGTGAACGCTACGCAGCACGGTACGAAATCAACATGCTGCGTTGTATCTTCTGTGGATACTGCGAAGACGCATGCCCTACCAATGCCATCACGCTCGAGCACCAATACGAGTTGTCGTTCTATGATCGCAAATCAGCGATTTACGACAAATCAATGTTATTGATTCCCATCGATAAAGGTCACGGTGAAATCCCACCGGTATTGACCCAGTTGAATCGGCGCCCCAGCCCGCCGGCTCAGATTGATCTGTAAGGGGGCCTGAATGGATGTTTTATTGTTTGGGATACCCGCAGTCGTCGCAATCGTCGGGGCAATCGCGATGTTACTGAGTCGCAATGCAGTGCACAGCGCACTCTATCTGCTTCTCAACTTCGCAGCAATATCCGTGCTGTACTTGCTCCTGCAAGCGCCGTTTTTGTTTGCCACACAGCTGATTGTCTACGCAGGGGCAATCATTGTGTTGTTCCTATTTGTGGTCATGCTGTTAGGGGCTGAACGCGACGAAGACGCCCCGCACGCCAATCCGTGGCAAAACCGCGGTGCAATCGTCGGTGGGTTGCTTTTGTTGGTCGAAATCTGTCTGCTCTACGTCAACAACCCCGGAACAATCCCGGTCGCCGTTGACATGGACAATGCATTTGCCGCTCCAGCCGAAGTCGCCAAAGCACTGTTTACCACACATCTTTTGCCATTCGAAATCGCTTCGTTTGTGTTGCTCACCGCGCTCATTGGCGTCGTTGTGCTACACCAGCGCCGTAGCTAGAGGAACGCTGCAATGGTATCGACACTTATGTATGTCGCACTGAGCGCAATCCTGTTTGTCATCGGGATTCTCGGTGTCACGCTACGGAAGAGCGCGTTGATGGTCTTTATGTCGGTCGAACTGATGCTCAATGCAGCGAATCTGACACTCGTCGCATTTGCAAATCAGTGGAAGTCGGTCGATGCACAGGTAATGGTCTTTTTCGTCATCACCGTCGCAGCTGCCGAAGTAGCGGTCGGTTTAGCCTTGTTGGTGATGATCTTCAAACGCAAGAAGACAACCGACATCGATTTGATGAACACGCTCCGGGGATAGGATCCGATACCGTGCCGCGCACGGCTACCGAATGCAGAGCAGCTCATGACGCAACTATCTTGGTTTATCGCGTTAATACCCGCAATTCCATTGCTTGGCTTTTTCCTCAATGCCCTCTTCGTGAAATCCGAAAAGGCAAACGGGACCATCGCGAGCCTTGCAGTGGCTGGCGCATTTGGCGCCGCAATTGCTGCTGTTGTTGGATTGAACGGCCTCGACGAGGCCTCACGCCAAATCAGCATCCCCCTGTGGCAATGGCTTGCCGTCGGCAAACTCGACGTGACATTTGGTCTCTACTATGACCCATTGACCGCAGTGATGACACTCCTCATCACTGGGGTCGGCACCTTGATACACATATTTTCGGTATCATACATGCACGGTGACGCACGACCGCGCCGGTACTTCGCCTACCTGAATTTGTTTGTATTCTCGATGCTCATGTTGGTCATGTCAGACAACCTCCTGGTCCTTTTTCTCGGATGGGAAGGCGTCGGACTCTGTTCGTTCTTGCTCATTGGCCACTGGTTTGAACGCAAATCGGTCCAACCCGGCATCGTTCCGAGCGAAGCGGCAGCCAAAGCGTTCGTCGTCAATCGTATCGGCGACGCTGGTATGCTCCTGGCAATGATGCTGATCTTCTCACGTTACGGCACGTTGTCGTTTTTTGGTCCAGACGGTAACTCAGGGTTCTTCAGCCGTTTGACCGAATCTTCCTTCACCATGGTCAATTTGGGGTCGCTCGGCACCATATCTGTGGTGAGTGGGATCGCGTTCCTGCTGATCCTCGCTGTGGTGGGCAAGTCTGCACAGTTGCCACTGTTTGTGTGGCTTCCTGATGCCATGGCTGGTCCGACGCCCGTATCTGCCTTGATTCATGCTGCCACCATGGTGACCGCAGGTGTCTATTTGGTGGTGCGCACCCACATGGTGTTTGACCTTGCCCCAGATGCCGCCACGTGGCTCACGATTATCGGCACCATGACTGCGCTGATCGGTGCTACCGCAGCATTGACACAGTTCGACATCAAACGTGTCCTCGCATACTCAACCATTTCGCAGTTGGGATTCATGATTGCAGCAACAGGGTTGGGTGCATACACAGCGGCCATGTTCCACCTGTTGACCCATGGCTTGTTCAAAGCGCTGTTGTTTTTGGCAGCAGGCGCAATCATCCACGGTCTGCACGATGTCCAAGACATGCGCCGTATGGGCGGGTTGGCCAAAACCATGCCGACCATCTACCGGGTCTATCTGGTCGGAGCATTTGCACTGGCGGGCATATTCCCATTTGCAGGCTTCTGGTCCAAAGACGAGATCTTGGTTCACGGCTGGTTTAACAGTCAGGCAATCACCACCATTGTCGTGTTGCTGTTCAGCTCTTTGCTGACTGCGTTCTATATGGGTCGCCAAGTCGCACTCACATTTGCAGGCGAGGCGCGAGACAACGAGCTCAAGGCACACGAGCATCTCGGCAGCATGAAATGGCCGCTCATCCTCCTCGCAGTCGGCGCCGCCTTGGGTGGGCTAATGAATCTGCCTGGGGTTCACACACTCCACGATTGGCTCAAGCCGGTTCTTCACGAGCCAACAGAACTCTACACCGTCGGCATGGGTATCTTTGCCGCAATTACCACCCTTCTCGCCACCGGCAGCGGGTACTTGGCATATCGGATCTACAGCGGCCCTGCGTTGATCAAAATCAAAACTGGTGAGGAAGACCCAGCCCACTACTATCTCGGCGATATCTGGAAGGGCTTCGAGCTCGGCTGGGGCATCGATTATGTATATCAGCGCTTCATCGTGCGGCCGTACCGTGCCTTCTCGGGGTATGTGTACGAGGTCTTTGATGTCCAAGCCATTGATGGAATCCTCGTCGAAGGCAGTGCGCGCTCCGTCGGTGCAATCGCACGGCTCAAGTCTCAGGCACAAAATGGCAACGTACGGACCTATGCATTTGTCTTTTTGATTGGTGTCGTTCTCGTTGTCGGATACATGGTATTCGGCGCGTAGTCAGGGAGCGGCAGCAATGTCGTCCCTGGGTGTGGGGTGTTCGTGAATCAGTTAGGATTTCCTCTCCTCTCTCTCTTGATTGGCACGCCGCTGGTCGGTGCTGTCCTCATCGGATTGACTGCGTCGAGTGCCCGTTCATTGCAACGGACGATTGCATGGCTTTTCAGCAGTATCAACGCGGTACTGGCAGTGTACGCATTGACGGCGTTGCAACCCATCGGCGGCTACCAATTCGTCGAATCCATCGACTGGTTGGCTGACATTGGCCTCAAATACGCCGTAGGCCTCGATGGCATCAACGTCTGGATGGTCGTCTTGGCCACCCTGTTGACGCCACTGGCACTCTACGCAGCCCGCAACGAATCGACACACCAGAAGTCATTCCACGCATTGATTCTGGTCCTGTCCTCAGCACTGATCGGCGCATTTGTCGCGACTGACCTGTTGCTCTTCTACGTCTTCTTTGAACTGACGTTGGTACCGACCGCGCTGTTGATCGCTACGCAGGGCACCGGCGACGCCAAGGCTGCAGCGTTGAAGTTTTTTGTCTATCCCTTTGTCGGCTCTGTCTTCATGTTGGCAAGCATCGCTGGCCTCGTGGTTACACATTTCCAACAGACGGGGTTGATGACCTTTGACTCCGTCATCATCAGCGGTGCGGTACTGAACGGCACGTTGGTGATGGACGAATCACTCGAACGTCTGCTGTTTGCAGGGTTCTTCCTGGCATTCGCCGTCAAAACACCATTGTGGCCCTTCCACACATGGATGCCACAGGCACAGGTTGCCACACCGAGCAATGGCTCGGTCGACATCGCAGGGATCCTCCTCAAGATTGGTGCGTACGGCATGTTGCGCTTCGCGTTGCCGTTCTTCCCCAATGCAGCGGTGTGGGCAGCCCCAGCGATTGGAATCTTGGCTGTGATCAGCATTCTCTATAGTGCGGTTATTGCATTCGGTCAGCACGACATGAAGTCGTTGCTTTCGTATGCAACCATCAGCCACTTGGGTTTCGTCATGCTGGGTATTTTTTCGCAAACCATCGAAGGCATTACTGGCGCACTCATCACCATGATCAATAGCGGTCTCACCACCGGTGCACTGTTCTTGATTGTGGGCATTTTGGCTGCCCAACGTGGGAGCCGCAACCGCGAGGATTTTTCGGGTGTTTGGTTAACAGCCCCGACCTTCGGCACGCTCACACTGATAACCGTCTTCGCTTCTATCGGCGTGCCCGGACTCAACGGATTCGTCGGTGAGTTTCTGAGCATGCAAGGGGCCTGGTTGGCTCCACAACTCGGGTACGGCTATGTCAGCTTCGCCGTCATTGGCATCATCCTCTCTGCAGCCTACCTGCTCCGGATGTACCGCGGGGTGTTCATGGGGGCTGCTCCCGAAGAGCACGCCATCCACGAGCCCAAGACGAGCGAAATCGCCGTCTTGAGCCTACTGGTCATTGCGATGATCGTGATTGGGTTGTACCCGAGCATCATCACCTCAGTGAGCAACGCCAGTGTCAGCGAACTCGTACGCAGTCTGACTGCCAGTTCACGCTAATCGGCTCCACAGGCCGTTTGTAATGGAGTACCCACTATGGCACAGATTGCGTTGCCAGGCATAGAGTTCATGGTCATATTGCAGATACTCATCATATTTGTATCTGCCACTGCTCTCTTGCTCATCGATTTGTTCATCCCCACCGCACAGAAGCGCATCACCGCGTTGTTGGCACTCGCTGCCACCATCGCTGCGCTCGTCGCTGGTCCATTCAGCCAAGCCGGGACAACGATGGCAAATGCAATTGCATTCGGTCCGTCGACGTTGATCATCAACAGCATTATTTTGTTTGCAACCGCAATCAGCATCTTGTTTGCCAGTGATGCCATGCACAAGCAGGGCATCGAACGCGGCGAGACATACGTGCTGATGTTGCTGGCAACCGGTGGCATGTTGCTCTTGGCCCAAGGGTCGAGTCTGGTCACGTTGTTCATGGGCCTCGAATTGCTGTCCATTGCCTTGTACGTCCTCACCGCCATCGCCTACCCACGCATTGCCTCCGAAGAAGCAGGTCTCAAGTACCTCATCATCGGTGCATTTGGCGCAGGCTTTTTGGTCTTCGGTATAGCACTGACCTTTGGCGCTACCGGTTCACTCGTCCTGAGCGAAATCGCTGCGCGCATCCCCAGCAGTGGTATCGAACGCGGCTTCTTCTTTACCGGCATTGGGTTGATGTTGGTCGGATTTGGCTACAAGGTGTCGTTGGTCCCTTTTCACATGTGGACGCCCGACGTCTATCAGGGTGCGCCCACCCCAATCACGGCATTCATGTCGGTCGGCTCAAAAGTCGCTGGCTTTATCGCAATCATTGCGCTGGTACAAATGCTCGGGCCCGAAGCACAGGTGATTGCACCCGTCTTGATGGCACTGGCCGTGTTGACCATGCTGGTTGGTTCGGTTGTTGCCATCAACCAGACGAGTCTCAAACGCATGTTGGCCTACTCGAGCATCAGTCATGCGGGCTTCGTGCTCCTCGGGGTTCTGGGTAGCACCCAGGCAAGCGGGCTTCGTGCGCCTATCTTTTATCTAGCAGCATACACCCTCACCAATTTGGCAGCCTTCGGTGTCATTATGTCTCTTGAGGGTTCGGACGAACGCGATCTAACGCTCGCCGATTTGCGCGGGTTGTGGAGCCGTAATCCGTTGCTAACGGCAATCATGGGATTGGCACTGTTGTCACTGGCCGGTGTACCGCCCACGGTTGGCTTCTTGGGCAAGTTCTTGGTCGTGAGCGCCGTATGGCAGGCCGGCTATGGGTGGTTGGCACTCGTTGCCGCCCTCGCATCTGCGTTCGCTGCGTTCTTTTATGTACGCACGCTACTCACGATGTTCTCGGGCACATCCGATGAACCGCGAGCAACTACCAGCACGAGTTCAGCGCTGGCACTTCTGATTGTCGCCGTGGGCATCATCGCGGTCGGCTTGATGCCATGGAGCATCTCTGCACTCGCACTGGCTGGCAGCTAATCACCCCATCGCGCCCTCCTGCGTCAGCAGGGGGGCGTTTTTTTATGCCACACGCAGAGGAAAGTGATGACACGGTGATCCACTGCAGCTCACCATCCGCTACCAACCATACACATCATCTGCAGACGGGATTGGCCGCTGTGACCCAACCAAGTTCCCGTCCGGGTTCGCCTCATCCGACCGCGGCGCATGGGCACAGCGTCCATCCGTTTCGTGGTGGACGCCTCAGCCCACGATTGGCCTAGTGCACTGCGTTTACCCCATACAGATGAATGTTTGGGTTCTATAGATGCCGTCTCGCACGCGTACCCATGTGGGCAAGGGCACTACCCGTATCGCCGATACCGACGCACGTCGGCCCGTACCCCGCATCAACACATGCATTGTGGATGTGCAAGCAGACAAACAACCGCCCCGACACGCAGGTGTCGGGGCGGTTCTGGAGTGAACAGTGTGTTTACTTGGTGCCGTGCACGATATACACGTAGGTCCCGGTTCCACCAAACTTGGTCAAATCAATTGCGCCAATAATCAAGGCTTGACTGCCCTGTTCGTAGCCTGACAGCATAAAGCCATCGGCGTTCAACCCAGGCGTCCGCTTCCGATAGAGCCACCCACTCGCACCTAATTGCTTGTTGTAGTACTCGTCGACCGCTTTCAAGTCGGCAGAGCTGGTGTATGCCTCTTCAACGATTGATTCGGGCTTTACAATACCCAGTTCGAGGCCGGCACGGGCTTCGGTCTTCCACCCGGCGATGATGGCATCGACCGGAGCGTTGGTGGGAGCAGGACTATCGTTTTTGGCGAGTGCCGTCGGGACGGTTGCAGCGCTCCCTCCACAGGCGACCAAGAGGGCAAGCGCACACACGACCAACAGCACAATACGCACAGATTTCATGGTTATTCCTTCTACGACAGACCTACGTCGTATTATACCCGACCACTACCGGTCGGCGGTGATTCGCAACGAAACAACCCCGTCACGACTATTGGCTTCAGCAAACAACGTCACAATCAAGATTTGTGTGCCATTCCGATAGGTGCGCAAAATCCGACTATCACGCGGCGGCAACGGCGGATCGATACTCCAATCATTGGCACGGGCAGCATCGTCATAACTCTGTGCGACCTCGGCAATCGGCCTGGGGATCCGAACAAACGAGGTCTCGTCAGTGACCCGGTACCCTTTGGCACGTAACATTGCATGCAAATTGTTGTCGTATGCGGCCATCACTTCGGGCAAACTCGATGTACTAGAAACCTTGTATGGGATTGCATCGACGGGGTCGGGCACACTCTTGTCGTCCTGGGTAACTGCACAACCCACAACAACAAAACATGTTAGTATCAGCAACAAGATTCGTCGCATCACGACCTCGCACAAGGAACAGCATGAACACTACAGACATTATCACCGACGGCGCCTGTTCCGGCAACCCGGGACGTGGTGGCTGGGCGACAATCATATTGCATAACGGTAGCGCGAGCGAACATAGCGGCAGCGCAGAAGACACGACCAACAACCGCATGGAACTCACTGCCGCCCTCGTCGGCCTCCAGCACACACCACGAGACCATACCGTACATATACACACCGACAGCCAGTATCTGATCAACGGGATAACCAAGTGGGTCAAAGGGTGGCAAAAAAACGGCTGGAAGACACGCACCGGTGACCCGGTCGAAAACAAAGATCTGTGGGAAGCGCTCATCACCCACACGCACCCCAATGTACATTGGCACCATGTCAAAGGTCATGCCGGGCACGTCCACAACGAACGCGCAAACACCCTTGCGCAGCTACAGGCAGGGTCACGTGGCGCCGGTGCTACCACTCGGCCAGTCCCACCTCCCGCACCGAGCAGACCACTCCCCGCGGGGAGTACGTCTACCGCAGGCTCGCGATTCCCCTGCTATATCAGCGTGGTCAATGGAGTAGTGGAACGCCACGCAACCTGGGACGACTGCAAAGCGGCCACTCACGGGGTGTCAGGCGCACGATTCAAAAAGGTCGCTTCTCTCGCCGAGCTCCAGGCGCAACTGCGGAGCTGGGGGGTTAGTTCGGGGTCGTGACTTTTTCGAGGCGCGCAAAACTGGCTATCAATCGTTTTTCGCCGGCTGCTGGGTCTGCAAACCGGACCACGACCTCTACATCATCATCGACCGACTTGGCACTCAAGACAACGCCTTCACCAAAGCGTTGGTGGCGTACCATGTCGCCTACCGCATACTGCACTGCAACGGTGGTGGGTTTGAGCGCTGCGGCGGTGCCCCAGCCCTGAAAAGCCGGATTGCTCCGACCCTGACCAGCAGACGGAGCCACCGTACCGAGATTGGTTGCATGGGTCAACAACCCCTTGGGGATATCTGCCAAAAACCGCGATGAGAGGGTCTGGTCGTACCGACCAAAGTTCATCCGCCGGAGCACCCGCGACAGCGCCAAGCGCTTGCGCGCGCGCGTCACACCGACATACAAAATACGTCGTTCTTCTTCGATCTGCACGGGATCATTGTGGGTACGACTATGCGGAATAAGCTCGTCTTCGAGGCCAACCAAGAAGACATTGTCGTATTCGAGCCCTTTCGCCTGATGCAGCGTGATACAGACAACATGATTGTCGACAGCGGCCAATCGATCGACATCTGCCACCAACGCGACTTCTTCGAGGAAGCGGGCAAGTTGCTCATCCACCGGGAGCTCTGCATATTCGCCGGCGACACGGCGCAACTCATTGACGTTTTCGACGCGCGATTCGGCGTCTACTCCGCCGTGTTCATTCACCAGTCCCGCAACGAATTGTGATTCACGGAGCATTTCGTCGAACGCATCGAGCAACGTCAGGCTGGGGGCACGTTTGACCAACCCATAGAGCCGTGCACCAAACGTCATCACGCGCTGGCGTGCTGCACCGCGCAACGCAGGGACTGCAGTGGAATCAGCGGCAGCATCGATCAGTGCTTGGTACAGCGAAACACCGTGGCTACTCGCCCATTCACTCACATGGGCGATACTACCTACGCCGATTCCCTGTGCAGGGAACTCGATGGCGCGCACCAGCGATATATCATCATTCGGATTGCTCAACAACCGGAGCCATGCAAGCACATCTTTGATTTCGCGCCGCTCATAGAATCGCATCCCACCAATAACCACATAGGGGATGCGGCGCCGACTGAGGGCTTCTTCGAACGCCCGACTTTGGGCATTGGTACGGTACATGATGGCACAATCGGCATATCGGGCTGCACCTTTTTTGACGAGCCCTTCAATCGCATCACAGACACGCTGCGATTCTTCGTTTTGGTCGCTACACTCACGCCAACTCACCGGCTCACCCCCTGGTGTTTGGCCGCGCAATAATTTGCGATGGACGCGCTTGGGAGCGGCATCGATGAGCACCTGGGCGACGTCGAGAATTGTCTGCGTGCTCCGATAGTTTTCGGCCAAAATGATGACGTGTGCACCTGCAAAATCCGATTCGAACCGGCGAATATTGCGCACATCAGCACCACGCCAGCCATAAATCGACTGGTCATCGTCACCTACCACAAAGATGTTGCCGGACCCCCGCGCGAGTGCCTTGATCATCTCGTATTGGGCGCGATTGGTGTCTTGGTATTCGTCGACCAAGATGTATCGATAGCGGCGGTGATAGCGGTTCAACATG
>CAIPUQ010000456.1 GCA_903868295.1 uncultured Roseiflexaceae bacterium | reverse complement strand
TACCACGTTCGAGGCCTTTGCGCGCGAGCTCAACGCGCAGAACCGCCTCTACCAGCGCCTCAAAACGGCGTTGTTCAACGGTGATGCGTTCGTGGGTGCGGTGCAGCTGGATCTGAGCGGGTTCCAGTCCAGCACGGGGATCTATGAGGACGAGCTCGAACAGCTCCTGTGGGAGATGACCGTGCCGCCGGCGGTGCAAGCCTTCTTGCGCTCGCTTTGATGGGGGGTCGCTGCCGGGGCAACGCCCCGGCAGCGGCGGATGAGGGGTCGGTTTGGGGTGGAGTGACGAATCTGGTTGTGTGGCTGCCTCGTGCGCTCAATTCAAGGCGCTGGGGGCAAGGTTTTTCACCAGACAGATCGAGGAGGCATGATGACCATCTATGACGCGACGTTCCTGCCCGATGGGACCGTGCTTTCGAACCGGCTGGTATGGCGCTGGCTCGATCGATTGGGTCAGATGCTCAGCGGTGACCCGGCGCCTACCGCCGCACTCGAGGCACTGTGGACAGTGCTGCATTGGCTCGACCGCGGTGAGGCAGACCCACGTGCTGATTTTACGGTGGCGGGACGCGAACGCTGTCGATTGCTCGCAGCGCATGGAGTGCTGGTGGCGGGACCAACTGGGGATTTCCACTACGATGCGCACCTGTTGGCGCTACTGCGGGCCATGGACGAGCAGCAGCATATGCGACGCAGCCTGCGGATGGGGCTACGCGCTGGGTCGTTCCACCGCGCATCGGTCACGTTGACCGCACCTGCGTGGTCGACTCTGACGGGGGCTGTTCTACCGGCGCGCGATGTCCCTGCCGCGGACGAAGACGACGATGATGAGGAGGATTATTGGTATGGAATATGAGCGGGTACTGTTCCCCGATGGCAGCGTCGCGTCGGCGCTCGACGTCGCGCTCTGCCTGGTGCAACTCCGGCGCTGGGTGGCAGATCTGACGACCGCAGGAGTGGTTTTTGAGGCGTTCCACGATGTGTTGGTGGGGATGGAGCCGGCCGATGCGCCCATTCAGCCCTATCAGCAGATGCTCATTGCTGCAGGGTACCTGCAGGTGGCTCCAAACGGTGAAGTCGTCTATGACCCCGTACTGGTACAGGTGTTGCACACATTGCAACAGCAGGGGGATGTGTATCATCGGCTGCGGCAGCTACTGTTCGTTGGGGTGCCAGGTGATGGGTGCATAACGCTGCAGCTCGCGGATGTAGGCGGGAGGGATGGGTGAGACTACTTGTCAAAAATTACGTAACTATGTGGGTATTGAGAGGTTACTGTACCGATATAGTTCAAAATTTTTGGGGGCGGTATGCGCAAATTACTCACATTCGTCATGTTGGTCGCAATTGTCTTTGGAGTGATGCCACAGAGTAGCTATGCAGTGGAGCTCGACACGTCACCATTGCCGATGGGTGGGATGTTCCGTGCAGAGGTGGTGCTCCGCGATGCATATGATCGGGTGCGGCTCGACAAAGAAAACATCGTCGTGTTGAGCGAGACCCCGACATCTGCCAAAGTGCTCGTCGACATGCGGCAGATCGGCCAACTGGGGCGCATGGGGTATCAGCCCCGCAGTCTGGTCCGTGTCGAGGCGCTCGGGGCGTCTCCTCCGCCTCTGGCAAAGAGTGCATTGTCGCCCCGCATGGCGCTCCTCCAGAGTCAGCAGGTGCATTCGACCCAGTTGAGTTGGGCACGTGGACTACAGACCAGTACGAAAGCATTGCTGGCCAGTAGAACAACACCAGACGCGGATGGTGATGGGCTGAGCGATGCGGATGAGGCCGCGTGGTGCACGAACCCCAACCTCGCCGATAGTGATGGCGATCGTGTGAGTGATTCGGTCGAAGTGACGGCGTTGTACACGTGGATGAACCAGCGCTCCGAACGCGCACCCAACCGTGGGTTCCCTTTCTTGGGCACGCCGTTTCTCAACGCGGTGTCGACCGGTTGTTACGACACCGACCAGGATGCGGTGCCAGACCTCGCCGAGGCATCACTCGGGCTTGATTCAAATAAAGAATCCTCGGATGGAGACAAGTTCGACGACGGCCAAGAACTGTACGGGCGGACGTATTGCTCGAATTCCGGCGGCTTCTGCGGCTATGGATCGCTACCGCGCAACTCGGATGTCGGCATCTTTATGTCCGAAATGCCCGCCTGGGTCAAATCACCGGGGAATCACCCGTTTGTGGCGGCATTTCCCTTACCCGAAATTTCTGTAAAAAGTGGTTCGATAAAAGTCCAAGTGGTTACCACGATTACGACGGAAAAAGGCACGATGACCCAGAATGCGCAGACGTACGCGCAGACGAAAATGAAGGGTGTGAGTGTTGCGAG
>CAIPUQ010000455.1 GCA_903868295.1 uncultured Roseiflexaceae bacterium | reverse complement strand
GCGTTCGTACAACGCATCCCGGGTGAGTTCGCGGCGTTCTGGCAGATTCGCTATGGCAGCGCCGAGCGCTTCACCAAGGGATTTACCATCGGTGCGGTCAGTGACGGCTATGCGCAGCTGTTGTTTTGGTTGGACGATGTCTGGTACATCGCGGTCCTCTTCCCCGCACTGGTCGGGCTATGGGTGATGCGCCGCGATGGTGCGACACGGAGCCAGCACGAGATTTTTCTTGTGTTTGTGGTCTTGCCCATTGTGCTGGGTGCGGGCGTGTTCAGCATCACCCGTTTTCGCCTGATCCTGCTGCCATTGCTGGCAATCGCCGCTGCCGCCACGGTGGTGTTTGTCTGGCAGCGTCGCTGGGCCGAACTGCGCACGCCTGGGGCAGGGTTGACAATCGCTGCTGCGAGTGTCATTTGGTGCCTGGCGGCGACGCCGTGGGTATCACGCTGGCCGGGGATTGCGCCGTCGTTTTTTGGGCCGTCGCCATCGGTGTTGTTTTGTAACACACTGGTCGACGCCGCCCAACCATTGCGGGCCAACAGCGATGCCTATGCCGCGCAGCTCCGCAATAATCCGTTCGTCAACCCCATCCCCGCACCGTTGCCCCTGCCCCTCGATCGCGTCGGTGCTGCCCTGCAAGCGAGCTGGCAGGGGCGGGCGGCGGATGTGGCAGGCCTGTTGCCGGCCGATGACCCCGACGTGGTCGAGATCCAATTGACCCGTGCCGATGCGCTCCGCAGCCTCGATAATCGTGACGGGGCCAAGCGACTGTTTGGCGATACGTTGGTCGATCGCCGCAATCCGGTCGAGTGGGCCTGGCAATGGCTCAAACCCGCTCCGATGCGCGAGATTGACGTGGGCAACGACCTCGACATCGGCTACCTGCGCGGCTGTTACCTGGGCGAGGGCGACGCTGTGCTCAACGTCAATCTGCGCTGGTGTAGCAACGGTGCGCAGTTCCGCTTCCCCGCGGCCGGCAATGGGTCGACCCAACGACTGGCTCTGCGTGTCGACGGCCGCGGCTGGCCCAGCGATGTCGTCCCCCGTGGCCCTATCGAGGTCTGGCTCGACAACCGCGTCATCGGCACCTTCGCCGCCGATACCCCGCGCGTGCGGGTCGAAGTCATCGACCTGCCGGTCCAACCGGCTGGCGCCGATGTGGTGATTACGCTCCGTGGCCCGACATTTGTGCCCGATGCCAACGACTACCGCAACCAGCGCGGCCCACTGACCGGCCAGATGCGTCAGCTGATGGTGCGCCTCGATTGGCTGACCATCCAATAACCAGTCCGCTATACTAGCACCAAGAGATTTCGAAAGGACGTGCCCATGACCACCCCTAACGCACAGAGCGTCCCCACGCGGAGCGAGGCCAACAGCGCCGATACCTGGGATCTGAGCCTGATGTACGCCGACGACGCCGCGTGGCGGACCGAGTTGGCCACCATCGATGGCCGCATCGACACCATGAATGCCCTGGTCGGCACCATTAGCAATGGCGCTGCGGCGCTGGTCACCGTGCTCAAAACGCGCGAAGCGCTGATGACCGTCGCCCACCAACTCTATATCTATGCGCATTGCCGCTACGACAGCGATTCGGGCGATGCCACCGGTCAAGAGCTCAATGCCCAGGCGCAGTCGATGGTCGCCAAAGCCCAAGCGGCGCTGGCGTTTGTCGAGCCCGAGATGTTGGCCCTGCCCGAGGCCCAGCTCCGCGGATGGATCAGCGCCGACGCCACCCTGTCACAGTACGCCTATTACTTCGACGTCCTGCTCCGCAACCGTACGCACACCCGCTCGGCCGAGGTCGAGGGTGTGTTGGCGCAACTCAGCGAAGTCACGTCGGCGCCCTATGCCATTTTTGGGATGCTCAACAACACCGACATGACCTTTGGGTCGATAACCGACGAGGACGGCAACACGGTCGAGTTGTCGCATGGTCGCTACGGCAAATATCTCGAAAGCAATGACCGCCGCGTCCGCAAAGACACCTTCCACACCTACTCCAAATCGTTCACCGCCCACAAAAACACTCTGGCGATGACCTTGTCGCAGGGCGTCAAGTCCAACGTCGTCAACGCCCGCATCCG
>CAIPUQ010000454.1 GCA_903868295.1 uncultured Roseiflexaceae bacterium | reverse complement strand
GATTCGGGCGATGCCACCGGTCAAGAGCTCAATGCCCAGGCGCAGTCGATGGTCGCCAAAGCCCAAGCGGCGCTGGCGTTTGTCGAGCCCGAGATGTTGGCCCTGCCCGAGGCCCAGCTCCGCGGCTGGATCAGCGCCGACGCCACCCTGTCACAGTACGCCTATTACTTCGATGTCCTGCTCCGCAACCGGACGCACACCCGCTCGGCCGAAGTCGAGGGTGTGTTGGCGCAACTCAGCGAAGTCACGTCGGCGCCGTATGCCATTTTCGGGATGCTCAACAACACCGACATGACGTTTGGGTCGATAACCGACGAGGACGGCAACACGGTCGAGTTGTCGCATGGTCGCTACGGCAAATATCTCGAAAGCAATGACCGCCGCGTCCGCAAAGACACCTTCCACACCTACTACAAATCCTTTACCGCCCACAAAAACACTTTGGCGATGACTTTGTCGCAGGGCGTCAAGTCCAACGTCGTCAACGCCCGCATCCGCGGCTACAACAGCGCTGTCGAAGCGGCCCTGGCGCCCAACGACATCCCGGTGCCGGTCTATCACAACCTGGTCAGCACGGTCAAAGCCAACCTGCCCAAGATGCACCGCTACTATGCGCTCCGCAAAAAGCTGATGAAGCTCGACGATCTGCGCATCTACGACCTCTACCCGCCCATCAACGCCGGCGTCGAGCTCAAGGTCGACTACCGCGAAGGGTGCCAGCTGGTGGCTGCCGCTTTGCGCCCACTGGGTGCCGACTACGCCGCAGCGCTCGACATGGCCTACGAATCACGCTGGATCGACGTCTACGAAAACAAGGGCAAGCGCTCGGGCGCCTATAGCACCGGCTCGTACACCACCGCCCCGTATATCCTCCTCAACTACCAGAGCCGGCTCGACGATGTCTTTACGCTGGCGCACGAACTGGGTCACTCGATGCACTCGTTCTACACGCGCAAAACCCAGCCATTACACTACGGCGATTACACCATCTTTGTGGCCGAAGTCGCCTCGACCCTCAACGAGGCCCTGTTGGTTGCCCACTTGCTCAAGACCCGCAGCGAGCCCGACGTGCGCCGCCACCTCATCGTCCAGCAGCTCGAAGACATCCGCCGCACCCTGGTGCGCCAGACGATGTTTGCCGAGTTCGAGCTCGACATGCATACCCGTTCCGAAAACGACGAGCCACTGACCACCGAGGGCCTGACCGAACGCTACTACCAGATGGTCAAGGACTACCACGGCCCGGCAGTGACCCTCGACGACGACATCGGCTACGAATGGTCGCGCATCCCGCACTTCTACTACAACTTCTATGTCTATCAGTACGCGACGGGCATCTCGGCAGCGTTGGCCTTGGCCGACAACGTCGAAAAGGGCGACCCGACCGCGGTCAAGAACTACCTGGGCTTCTTGAGCGGTGGATCATCCAAATCCTCCATCGACCTCCTGCGTGGTGCCGGGGTCGACATGGCCTCGCCTGCACCCGTGCAGGCCGCCATGGACCGCTTCGACGCGTTGCTCGATCAGCTCGAAAAACTCGGTTAGCACGGTTTTGGGCATGAGAAAACGGCAGCACGCATGCGTGCTGCCGTTTGTCTGTTTAACAGGGATTGCAACTGCCTTCGTTTTGTACCACGGGGCAGGGGGTATCAGAAAAAGCGCACCAGACACAGTGGTCATCCGGTTTGGGGATAATCGGTGCGGCACACTCCAGACAGCGGATGACGCGTTCGATTTCGCGCACCCGCATTGTCTCTTGCGATTGGGCGTGGCAATGTGGGCAGGTCAGGGTGGTCGTCAGGACAGGCATCGGGACCTCCGTTATGAGAGATCAGTTATCAGTTATCAGTTATCAGTTATCAGTTATCAGTTATCAGTTTTGGAATCAACCGTTTCTGATTTCTTCCTTCTGCCTTCTAATTTCTACTCTTCCCACGGGTCAATCAATGGTACTCCGGTATCGCGAAAGTCACGGGTATTGCGGGTGACCAAAGTCAGACGGTGGTGAGAACCGTGGATGCAGAGCATATGTATCATCTTCTCTCTGGTCGGTACGTTCGGGGAGGAATTGCATCTCTATAGAAGACGGCAGGACCTCGGCTCGATGTCGTAACGGGTGGCCGAGAAGGGTGCCATGGCGGAGGAGTGGACAAGGGCGAGGTACACCTCGCCCGCAACCAAGCTCGATGTCGTAACGGGTTGGCCAGAAGGGTACCATGGCGGAGGAGTGGACAAGGGCGAGGTACACCTCGCCCGCAACAAATCCCACCAATCACTACTCCGCCGCGCATACACCATCCTCTGCGCAGCAGGCTTCGACCGAAGCAATGAAATCCTGACTGCCACTGATACCCAATTCCTAACTCCTAATTCCTAATTCCTAATTCAACGCGAGTGTTCACGCACGTACTGTTCGAGTTCGCTCGACTTGATGCGTTCTTGTTGCATGGTGTCGCGATCGCGAATGGTGACGGTCTGGTCTTCGAGCGACTGGAAGTCGACGGTGACGCAGAACGGCGTGCCGATTTCGTCTTGGCGGCGATAGAGCTTGCCGATGGCGCCGGTGTCGTCATACACGGTACGCATGTCGGCGTTGATCTGCAGGTCGGTGCGGATGCCCTTGGCCATCGACACCAGGCCGTCGTGGTTGCGCTTGAGTGGAAACACGGCTACTTTGACCGGTGCGAGATGTGGCTTGAGGTGCAACACCGTGCGATAGAACTCGTCGACGACGGGCTGTGTCACGCCACGCAGTTTTTTGCCGACCTCGATGCTGTCGGCACCGGGCAGCGCCAGCATCGACTCGATTTGTGGCAGACGCACGCTCAGCTCGGCACCGATGGTGTCGGCTTGGCCGATGATGGCGTCACGCTGCTCGGCGCTGAGTTTTTCGCTCCGACTGACGGACTTCTTGTAGGTGTCGAGGGCAGCCTGGACTGCCTCGAGCTTGTCGGCGGCGGGTTCTTTCACCATCTGCTCGTCGTACGCCTCGGACAAGACCGCGAGGAAGCAGCGGCCGACACCGGCAGACGGTTCGATGACATAGGGCACCACGTGCCGATTGTTGGGCTGGTCGTAGTAGTTCAGCTTGGCGACGCTGTCGCGGTTGACGCTGACTTTGGCGCTGATATTGAGGTTCTCTTGGTCGCGTGAGTGCGAGCCGAGGTCGTAGTCGCTGCGGCTGGCGATACCTTCGATTTCTTCGTATCCCAGGGTCGGGTAGTCATACATCAGGTCGTAGGTGCGCTTCGAGTAGTGCGCCAGGCCGTCTTTGGGGACGTCGTAGATCTGGATCTTGGAGCGCGGTACGCCGATCGACTCCCACCAGGCGAGGCGGGCTTCGAGCCATTTTTCGTGCCATTCCTCGTCGGTGCCAGGCATGACAAAGAACTCGATTTCCATCTGTTCGAACTCACGGACGCGGAACAAGAAATTGCGCGGGTTGATTTCGTTGCGGAACGCCTTGCCGACCTGGGCAATACCGAACGGCAGTTTGCGGCTGGTGCTCGACAAGACATTGCCGAAGTTCGCAAAGATGCCCTGGGCGGTCTCGGGGCGCAGATACGCGAACGAATCGCTGTCAGCCACCGGGCCGACGGCAGTTTTGAACATCATGTTGAAGGGGCGCGCCTCGGTCAGATCGCTCGAGCCACAGCTGGGGCATTTGCCTTTGATATGGTCCGCGCGCCAGCGGCCTTTGCAGGCGCGGCAGTCGACGAGGGGGTCGTTGAAGGTCTCTTCGTGGCCCGAGTACTTCCAGACCAGTTTGTTCATCAGGATGGCAGCGTCCAGACCTTCCATGTCGTCACGGGCATAGACATTGGTGCGCCACCACGCATTGATGATGTTGTTTTTGAGTTCGACGCCCAACGGGCCGTAGTCAAACACCCCTTGCAAGCCGCCGTAGATATCAGAACTGGGGAAGATGAACCCGCGTCGTTTGCACAGTGACGCCAACTGTTCGATGGATGCTGCCGGCATATCCTGCTCCTCTAAAGGGCTTGGGGGCACAAAAAAACCCCAAGCGAAATGAATCGCCTGGGGACGCACTCTGTGCGTGGTCCCACCCCAGTTACCGAGCGGACTCGGTCACTTTTGTAGATTGTGTACAGACTCTGCGGTGCCGTTCGTGGTATCCCTGGTCGAGCTCACACCGTTCTCGACTCGCTGGGCAGGTCAGACGCACTACTCTCCGCTTCTTCGTCTGTTTTCGAGTATAGCACGGGCGCTGCTGCTTTCGCAAACACCCGCAAACCGATCCACCCCGCCAATAGCAAGACACTCGCAAGCGGCATGATGGGGAACGACCGTGGCGGTGTGGGCACCTGCAACGGGGCCGCTGCCACCGTGGCCACCGTCGTCGGGTGGAGTGTCACCGTGGGTGGCACGGTCTTCGTCGGTGGCATGGCGTTTTGGATGGCGAGCTGCGGGCTCGGGGCGATTCGCCGTGTCGCCACCGGCTGTGTCGCGGTGCCTGTCTGCACGTCGGTAGCGCGGCTCTGCCGTGCGACACGGGTCTGCGTTGCGCTCCGTGTCGCTGATGCGGTCTTGGTGCGAGACAAGGTTTTGGTGGGTGCTGGTGTTTTGGTGCGCGTTTTGGTGCGTGACGCGGTTTTGGTCCTACTCGGTGTGCGGGTCAGCGACGGTGTTTTGGTGAGACTGGGTGTGCGGGTCAGCGACGGCGTTTTGGTGATACTCGGGGTACGCGTCAACGACGGTGTTTTGGTGTCGCTCGGTGTGCGGGTCAGCGACGGTGTTTTGGTGTCGCTCGGGGTGCGCGTCACTGACGGTGATTTGGTCGGACTGCTGGTCTGCGTCTGCGTTGGGGTGGTGGTCGGCGGTGGAACGGCGGTGTCGATGGGTGTCGTCGTGGCGACCGGTGATGCCTCATCGGGGAGCGCCGAAGCGGTCGGCGTGTAAGTCGGCACGGCGGTCGGAGGTACAGGTGGGAGCGGCGTTTCGCTTGCGTCGACCACCGTGGTGGCAGGCGCTGTGGTCGGGGTATGGGTGTGCACCACGGTGGTCGTCGGCGCGGGCGGAGCGGTGGCTGTCTGGCTTGCGGTGACGACGAGCAGGGCGTTGCTCGTCCCGGCGGATGGGGGAGATTTGAGCCATTCTGCTGCGCCGTCGGTGCGCCGACCATAGCTCTCGGTGCTGCGCATGGCGCCGAACGCAACGGCGTCGATCGTACTGCCGTCTGCGTCGAACAGGGTGACGCTGTCGCCAGTGTTGTTGAGGATGGCGCTCGACAGCGGCACAACGAGATACCCACGGGCGGGGACGACGCTCCCCGCCGCGATAGTGGTTTGTGTGCCGCCGGGGGTGTCGTCGTCGATGCGCCAGCCACCCACGTCGATTGCGGCGTCACTCGGGTTATAGAGCTCCACCCACTCGGGGCCACTCGCCGGCGCTGGCATGACTTCGTTGATGAGGATGGTAAGCGACAGGACCAGGGCAAGCATGGCGCACTCCTTTTCTGCTCTTTCTATGAATACCGTTAGAACTGCACGAAAAGGTACGGGAGGCCAAGGCAGTGCGACTGATTGTGGTAAAATACCGGCAATGCACCGCTGTCTAATGCGGTAAATGAACACAACGAAACGAGGCTCCCATGCATACGCGCGTCGCCATCATCGGGTCGGGACCAGCAGGATTGACCGCTGCACTCTATGCTGCCCGGGCCAGCCTGGCACCACTGGTCATCCGTGGCTTACAGCCCGGTGGCCTCATTGCGACAACCAGCGAGGTCGAGAACTACCCCGGTTTTGTCCATGGCATCGGTGGGTTCGAGCTGGCCGACAACATCGAACAGCAGGCCAAGCGCTTCGGTGCTGAGTATCGCGATACGCTGATTACCTCGATAGACACGTCGGAACGCCCGTTCAAACTGCACACCGACGACGGCGACATCATCACTGCCGACACCGTTATCGTGTCGACCGGTGCCTCGCCCAAGAAGTTGAATGTCCCCGGCGAAGAGAAACTGGCCAACCGCGGTGTGTCGTACTGTGCGACCTGCGACGGCTTCTTCTTCCGCGACAAGCGCGCGGTCGTTGTCGGCGGCGGCAATAGTGCGTTGGACGAAGGGTTGTTTTTGACCCGATTCGTCACCGAACTGGTGATTGTCCATCGCCGCGATAGTCTGCGCGCCGACCAAGTGTTGCAGGATCGTGCCATGAGCAACCCCAAGGTCCGCTTTGTCTGGGATTCGGCCGTCGAAGAAATCCTGGGCGAGACGAGTGTCACCGGTGTCAAGATCCGCAATCTCAAGACGGGCGCAGTGATGGACTTGGCCACCGAAGGCGTCTTCCCCTATATCGGGCACACCCCCAACACCAAGATTTTCAACGAGTTGCTGACGTTGGACGAAAACGGCTACATCGTCGCCGATGCACATCAGCGCACCAATATCCCCGGTATCTTTGCTGCCGGCGATGTCGTAGACCATGTCTATCGCCAGGCCATCACGGCTGCCGGCGAAGGCTGCAAAGCCGCCATGGAAGCGGTCTGGTACTTGGCTGCCCAAGACTACGCCGACCAACTCAAAGCCAAAACCGCCAACTAGTCGACAAGGAGCACGGCATGGGCATGCAGCGAGAATCGTCTTGGCCGATGGTCACCGTGGCCGACGCCCACGCTGCTGTTGCCCGTGTGAGTGCCATACCGTTGGGTCACGAACGCGTCTTGTCGCATCAGGCGGCAGGGCGCGTTGTCGCGCAGGTGGTCAGTGCCCCTGCCGACATGCCGGCCGAACCACGCGCGACGGTAGACGGCTATGCCATCCGCAGCAGTGACGGCGATACCGCCCGCCAGGTGGTCGGTGAACTCACCGCCGGTGACGGGCAGCGGGTGACGCTGGTGGCGGGCCAGGCGGTACGTATCATGACCGGTGCGCCATTACCCGCGGGCGCCGATGCCGCCGTCATGGTCGAGCGTACCAACGAACACGCCGGGCAATTGACCTACACAGGCAGCGTCCGCGCCGGCGACTGTGTCATCCAGCCCGGCAGCGACATGCGCGCGGGCGATGTCATCATGCCGGTGGGGAGTGTCGTCGCTCCCGGCGATGTCGGTTTGCTAACCACCATCGGGTTGCGTCACGTCACGGTCTATCGGCGCCCGGTGGTGGCGGTCCTGTCGACCGGCGACGAAGTCTACCCATACGACCAATCCATCCCATACGGCGGGGTGCGTGATTCGAACAGCCCCGCATTACTGGCGGCTATCGCGGCGGCGGGCTGCGAAGGCATTGCGCTCGGCATTGCGCCCGATCAGCCGGAGCTCCAGCGTGCCCGTGTGCGCGAAGGGTTGGCCCGCGCCGATGTGCTGATTACCAGCGGTGGTGTGTCGATGGGCACCCGCGATTTCATCAAGCCGCT
>CAIPUQ010000453.1 GCA_903868295.1 uncultured Roseiflexaceae bacterium | reverse complement strand
CTGCGCCACGCCGCCACCCAAGCCTTGCTGACCCGCCGCGACGTGTTGATTGTGGCGTCGGTATCATGTATCTTTGGTTTGGGCAGCCCTGTCGACTACGGCCAGGTCATGCTCCCCGTCAGCGTCGGTGAAGTGCGCAACCGCGACAAATTGTTGCGCCAATTGTTGGATCTGCAGTTCCAACGCAACGACATCGACTTCCACCGCGGCACGTTCCGGGTGCGTGGCGACACGCTCGACATCATGCCCGCCAATGCCGAGACCGCCATCCGCATCGAACTGTGGGGCGACGAGGTCGAGCGCATCAGCGAGTTCGACCCGTTGACCGGCGAAGTCTACAAGACCGTACCGACCGTCGACATCTTCCCGGCCAAGCACTTTGTGACGACAACCGAGAAGCTACAACTCGCGATTGGTGACATCCAAGACGAGCTCGCGGTGCAATTGGCCAACCTCGAGGGTCAGGGCAAAAACCTCGAAGCGCAACGACTCAAGCAGCGCACCATGTACGACATCGAAATGATGAGCGAGATGGGCTACTGCTCGGGCATCGAAAACTATTCGCGCCACATGGACCGACGTGCCGAGGGACAGACCCCGTGGACGCTCATCGACTACTTCCCGGACGACTTCATTTTGTTTGTTGACGAATCCCACATTGCGTTGCCGCAGGTGCGCGGCATGTACGCCGGCGACCGCTCGCGCAAGACGACACTGGTCGACTATGGCTTCAGACTGCCGTCGGCGCTCGACAATCGCCCGTTGCGCATCGACGAGTTCGAGCAACACATCCGACAAACGATTTTTGTCTCTGCCACACCAGGACCATATGAACACCAGGTATCTGGTCAGATTGTCGAGCAAATTATTCGCCCGACGGGCCTCATCGACCCGGTTATCAGCATCCGCCCGTCGCGTGGACAGGTCGATGATTTGATCGGCGAAGTGCGCGCCCGCGTGACCAAAGGCCATCGTGCGCTGGTGACGACCCTGACCAAGCGCATGGCCGAGGATCTGGCCGATTATCTGCGCGAATCGGGCATCCGCACGCAGTACCTGCACGCCGATATCGATGTCATTGAGCGCGTCGAAATCCTGCGCGATCTACGCCTCGGTGTGTACGACGTGGTGGTGGGTATCAATCTGCTGCGTGAAGGTTTGGACCTGCCCGAGGTATCGCTGGTGGCGATTTTGGACGCAGACAAAGAGGGCTATCTGCGCTCGGCGTCGTCGCTCATCCAGATTATCGGACGTGCTGCTCGCCACGTCGAGGGCACGGTCCTGATGTACGCCGACAATATGACAGCCTCGATGACGGCGGCTATCAACGAGACGAATCGTCGGCGGGCGATTCAGGTCGCCCACAACACCGAGCACAACATCACGCCGATGGGCATCATCAAGGGTGTGCGTGATCTGAGCGACCGCCTGCGCAAGGCCGCAGAAGAACAGGGCGTCTACTCTGCAGATCCGGCCGACTTTAAACGGGTCGATATGCCAGCAACGCGCGAGGCGATGGCCAAGCTGATCAAAGAGCTCGAGAAGCAGATGAAAAAAGCATCGGCCGACCTCGAGTTCGAGAAAGCCGCAGCCCTGCGTGACCAGATCCTCGATATCCGCCGGACCATGGCGCTCGAAGAAGAATTCGCCATTACGCCCCAACCCGCTGCGGCCACCCGGCGTGGTCCCTCCAAAAAACGCTAGAGAAGGCGCATGGCAGTACAGGTCTGGATCGGTGAAAAACCAGAGAACCCCAACGAGCGGCGCGCGCTGACGCAGCTGGCAGGGGCTTTTGCGCGTCTGGACGGGCAGTATATCATTCTGGCGAATTTTTCGGTGGGCGGGCGCACGCTCGACGTCGTGGTGCTCAAGCACGATGGCATCTTTGTGATCGAACTCAAGTACTGTGACGGCAAGGTAATCGGGGATGTCAACGGGCCGTGGTTTGTCGAGAGCGGCAACAAAGACCGCAAACGTATCAACCCGGGCCGCAAAAATCCCTATAACCAGGTGTTGACCTACTACTACTCGTTTTCGAACTTCTTGGATGAGCACCGCAACGAAATCGCCGGGAACCGTCACATCGACGTCCGTTCGATGCGGCGGCTGGTCGCCATTGCACCGTATCTGCACCCCGAATCGCAGATCGATACCGATTGGAAGGTGCATGTCCTCGGCTTCGATGCACTCGCATTGTATGTCTTTACAGAGCGCTCGCCCGACATGTCGTGGAGCGATACCGAACTGGTGCGCATCCCGCAGTTGCTCAATTGCACACGCTGGGAAGAAATCGAACAGCTGGTGCTCCCCGAAGCGCCCCAACAACCAGCGCGTACCCGAGGGATGCCCGCCGTTGTGACGCAACTGTTGTCGACCTGGACCGGCCAAGCGCTCATCGCGGTGAGTATTCTGCTGATTGTGTTGGCGGTGTTGTATGTCATCAACACGGTTGGGACGCGCTTGGTTACGTTGCCGGCGATGGAGGCAACCCCGACGGTCGATGTGGCTGCCGGTGGTACGGTCCCGAACCGCGAGCTCCGCTGTACCTGGTTGCCGGCGCAAACCATTGCGCGGGTACGCACTGCGGACGGGAGTTGGCAGAGTGTGGCGGTCGGTGCGGTGGCCGATGCCTTGCTGACGCTGACCTCGGTCGACACCTGCGGCGGTCAGATCCGCTTGTCATTGACGATTCTGCATACCGCGGCGGATTTGGATGTGCGCATCCCGCTCGACAACGAGCACGTCACGATTCGTGATTCGCTGGGCACGCGCTACGAACTGAGCGAGGTCCGCTCGACCCCGGCGACGCTCCTCGCCCTGCCCAATCAGACGGTCACGGGTACCGTGGTGGTGCTCCAGGCCATCCATCCGAGTGCGACATCGCTGATTGTGACCCTCCAAAACACCCCGTTTGGCGATGCCTCGTGGCTCGTCCCGCTCACCCCCTGAGCGCATTTCAGTCATCCCAGATATCAATGGCATCGACCAACCAGCGCAACCAGTGCTCGACCGTACTGGCGCGCCGGTGGATGGTGACTGCAGTATTGGCCGCCAGCCCATTTGAGGAACGGTTTGAGGTGGAGCGGACGGAGGGACATACAGCATTGACCTCGCCCGGCAGAATGCCAGCGAGGTCAAATATTGATCGGAACGTGCAATCGATCAACCGCTACAACGCAGTGGTGTGCTCAGACACTGCTGGGGCGCGGCACTAACCGTGTCAGCAAGATACCCAATTCGTACAGCAGGTACATGGGGAGTGCCAGGAGCATCAAATTGTACGGGTCACCGGTAGGCGTAATCAATGCAGCGATGATTGTGATAATGACGATGGCGTAGCGCCGCGTGGAGGTGAGCATTTTGGTCGATACGATATTGAGCCGGGCCAACAGGTACATGATGGCGGGCAACTCAAAGATAATACCGTTCCAGAGCAATAAGGTTGAGACGGTATCAAAAAAGCTATCGGCAGTGGGTTCGGTTTGAATGGTGGCAGTATTCCCGTAGCCGAGCAAGAAGCCAAGGGCCGCGGGAATGGTGATGAACCAGCCAAACACAATCCCGGCCAGGAACAGTTCGGTCACAATGGGCAATGCGGTGTAGACGATACGCTTCTCGCTGTTGAGCAACCCAGGCGAAAAGAACGCCACTAGCTGATAGATAATCATCGGCATTGCGATGATAATGCCTACCGTCAACGCGATGTTCATGTATCGAAGAAAGATTTCGCCGACCATCACTGCTTTGAGGACGGTGCCCGCAGGTGCAAGCTGTTGCACCATGAAGTCTGGCAGCGTAACACCAAAGAACACCGGATTATTGACGAGGTAGAATCCAACGCTGGCACCTATACCGATGGCGATACAGGCTTTCACCAAGCGATCGCGCAGTTCGAGCAAATGTGGTTTGAGACCATCCCAAAAGTCGCCCAATGTAGAGGGTGCAGCCTCGGTACCGGTTTCGACCATGTCTTCGATGGGCTCGTCGGCGGGTATCAGCAAGCGTACCAGCCCCAGTATGAGCAGCGGGAACAGGATCATACCTGCGAGAATCGATGCGAGGACAACCAAATTCGCACTACTCATGGGTTTGACTCCCCGTTGGTGTTTTGTATGTTGCGTTGAAGATCATCGATGCGGTTGGTCAACTGTCCTATTTCGATGCGCAAGAACATAATGGTATCAGAAGTGACGGGTTGTGCAGGTACCGCTGCCACACTGCTGCGCAGTTCTTTCATCTCGCGGGTAAGCTGCTCGATCTCGGCGTGAAGCTTTGTGACCGTGTCTGCGGCTGGAGGGTTTATCTGCGCCTCTTTGAGTCGGCTGATTTCGGCCTTGAGGCTGCGGATTTCTGCGTAGATTGCACTATCAGGCATCGGTTGTGTGAGGGGTGGCAGTGTCGGTTCTGTGGGTTGGGACGAAATGGCCTCCGAACGAACGGGGGCATCGGTGGGCAGGACTGGGTCAGGTTCATTCGACGCAGGTGCCTGTGGGTTCATCCAATTGGGCTTGCTTGAGCGTGCCACGGTAGCGGGGATACGCTGGTCGTCGTTGACTGTTGTAGGCTCCGCCGGGGTGTCTGTTTGGACGGTGGCAGGTTCGGTCGGCTTGCCGATGGTCCGTTCCTGGTCTGGGGCCGGAGTATAAGGAGTATTAACCGCGTCGTTCAGGGTCGTGTTCGAGGTTTGGGCGGCGTCTGTGATTGCGGCGTTGAGTGACGACGTGGTCAAAGAAAGGGTTTTGGTTGTATCGTTGAGGTCGCTCCGTACACTGCTGGTGACTTCGCGCAGTGTCGAGCGGATTTCGTTGATTTCGGTTTG
>CAIPUQ010000452.1 GCA_903868295.1 uncultured Roseiflexaceae bacterium | reverse complement strand
GTGTTGTCGTTTAACCTACGGAACGCACCATTCGACGACGTTATCTTCCGCCGCCAAATCGCCCAAGCCATCGATCGCGAAGATATGATTCGTCGCTTGTTGGCCGATCGTGCGACGCGGATCGACACGCCTATTCTCCCCGGCTGGTGGGCGTACAACCCCGATGCTGTGTGGTACATTCCCAGCAAAGAACGCGCGGCGCAGGGGTTAGACACACTGGGGTATATCGTGGGCGAGGACGGGTTCCGCAGTCGCGACGGGCGGCCGCTTGGCTTTGAACTCTTGGTCGATGGTGCTGCTGATCGCAAACTGGTTGCCGACGATATTGCAGTCCAACTCGGTGCCGTGGGGATTGCGGTAACCGTGACGGTGTTGGATGCAGATACCCTGCGCCAGCGTCTCGAAGTAGGCGAATTTGATATGGCCTTGCACGGGTGGCAGCGACTCGGTCCTGACCCAGATGTCTACGAGTTGTGGCATTCGAGCCAAGTCACTGTTGGCCGTAATTATGCGGGGCTGCAGGACCAACTCGTCGACGACGCCCTCTCATTGGCGCGTGTCCAAGTCGATCAAGAACTCCGCACACAGTTGTATTACGACTTCCAACAGCACTGGATCGACATTGCGCCGAGCATCATCATGTACCAGCCGCTGGAAGTGTACGCGACGGTGAGTGATTTGGGTGGCACGGCGTTGACGCAGCGCAGCGACATGCCGGGGATGATCAATCTGCTGTTTGGCCGTGATTCACGGTTCCGCAATCTGACGCATTGGTTTGTCGCCCGTTCCCAAGAAATCAGCGGCGATATTCAACCATAGCGCACACGGGATAATGGACAACCGCCTGGCGCAGAAGCGCCAGGCGGTTTTTGTTGGGGATGGCAACGTTATGCCCGTCGTGCTGCGTTGATGGCATCGCGGGTACGTCGTGCTTCAGCGCGGGCTGCGTCAGCGAACGAGTGATCGCTGGCAGCATAGAGCACACTCCGCGATACGTTGACCAGCAGACCACGACCGTAGCGGTCGACACCGGCGTTGACCGCAATCGTCAGGTCGCCGCCTTGGGCACCGACACCCGGCAAGAGGATTGGCAAATCGGGGCACGTCGCGCGCACGTCGATTAGGGCAGTAGGCTGGGTGGCGCCGACGACGAGTCCGACGTTGCTGTTGCTGTTCCACTGCTGTTGGGCGAGCTGGGCAACTGCCATGTAGAGTGGTCGACCGTCGGCGAGGACGAGTTCTTGGAGGTCTGTGCTGCCTGGATTTGAGGTGCGGCAGAGGAGGAACGAACCACGATCCGCACGCGACAAAAACGGCTCGAGGCTGTCGCCACCAAGGTATGGGTTGAGGGTAATAGCGTCTGCCTTGAGGTAGTCGAACGCGGCCGTCGCGTAAGCGGCTGCGGTGTTGCCGATGTCGCCGCGTTTGGCATCGAGGATCCAGAGGGTGCTGGGCGACAGTGCCATGACTCGTGCTAGGACTTCGACTCCGCCAGCACCGAGCGCCTCGAAGAAGGCAATATTGGGCTTGAATGCGGCCACGAGGTCATGCGTGGCTGCTATGATATCGTGACAGAACCGATATACCGCATCGGGATGGGCACGCAGGTGTGCGGGAATTCGTTGTGTATCGGGATCGAGCCCGACGCACAACAGGCTGTTCTTCGCTTCGATTGCATCTGCCACTCGGGAGCTAAATGTCACCATTGATTCTTTCTCTTCCTGACCATATTGACGTTGTCGCATCGCTAATGCTATAGTACCAGAGGGATTGCATGGACTTCGCAGATATTTTGCGTAGATATGTTCAATGTCGTCAGCACTCTGTACCGTCGTCGCGTATACACGTTCGTTGTGGTTGTGTGCGGAGATGCGTCTCGTTCGTCACACCTCATTGGTCGCTGATGAGGGCATCGTAGCAGCATTGTCGTTGTGCCGCGGGTTGAAGTACCAAGGATGAATACCATGCAAGGTGCTGATTATGTCAGCGATTCGGGCGAACAAAGTATCGCTAGTATCGTCATACCAGAATCGTATCCGTTCGAACTCGACGCCGTCGTTGTCGCGCACGAGCGTGAAGAAGCCCCCGAGACCGACGACGACGAAGTTGCTGCAACGCAGTTAGCAGATATTTCTCTCGATGACCCAGTGCGCATGTACCTGCAAGAAATCGGCAAGGTACGATTGTTGCGTGCTGCAGACGAAGTGATGTTGGCCCACCGCATTGAGATGGGTGGCAAAGCCATTCGTGTGCGTTCGCAACGGCTAGTGTTGCCGCTGAGTTTTGTACGTGCACACGCGGTTGTGCAACGTGCCGTGCTGTTGCATGGCTGGATGTATACGCTGTGCGAGTCGACGTACCGTGATGCAGTGCAGATTGATGTGCTTCTCGATACTCCTGATGCGCCATGGGATATTCGCAGTGCTGTGACGCTGTTGCATGCACTCCTCCATGATGATGTGCCGTCGCGTTCGACAGAGCAGAGCGCTGATGAGATGCACCGACGCCGTGCGGTAGAGCCGGTGGTGCTGGATTGGCTGTCGACCCATCACGATCTCGTGCATCGGGCCTACAAAACCATCAAAGAGCAACGCGTACTGCGCACGTACAAACCGCATGAACGCGAGACATGGCGCTTGATTTCGGGCCTTGTGGGTGCAGAGTTGCGCCACGATGTCGATGTGGACCTCGAACGGTGCGTTGCCGAAATCGCATGCTTCTATATTGGGACACATCCAGCGCCTGCGGATTTGTTGCGCCACGAACATCTGTGGCAGGATGTGTCTGAACGGGTCGTCACGTTGTATCTCGAACGCATCGAGGGTACAGATGATGGTTTGGTACGTCGGACACCGCTCGATCGTGTGGTGGCGGATGCAGACCAGGCACGCCAAGACCTCATCCAAGCCAATCTGCGCTTGGTAGTTTCGATTGCCAAAAAGTACACATCGTATGGATTGACGATGATGGACCTCGTCCAAGAGGGCAACATTGGATTGATGAAGGCAGTCGAAAAGTTCGATTACACCAAGGGCAACAAGTTTTCGACCTATGCGACCTGGTGGATACGACAAGCGATTACGCGGGCAATTGCTGATCAGAGCCGTACCATCCGACTCCCCGTGCATATGGGTGAGGCAATCAGCCAGGTGAAGCGGACTGCGCATAAGCTCCAACAGCAGTTGCAGCGCGAGCCCACCCCCGAAGAAATAGCCCAAGAAATGGAACTCACCCCTGCCAAAGTCCGGCGCACGCTCGAGGCTTCGTTGCAGCCGATGTCGCTTGAAATGCCTGTGGGCCAAGAGGGCGAAGGCCGCATGGG
>CAIPUQ010000451.1 GCA_903868295.1 uncultured Roseiflexaceae bacterium | reverse complement strand
GAGAAGCATAGTCACTATGCGTGCTGATTGTTGGATACGCCCGCAGGTGATCTTTAGTGCCTACGGTTTCAATCAGTACTATTGGTGTTCCACGGTCGTGGATTGCGGTAGCGAGCATACGACCCATCCCGTCTGTGGCATCGGTGAGCACGACACGATTATTCATCCATTTGCCTCCGGTGTATGAGTGCGTTCGGCTGCGAGGAGTGCCTGTTTGCGCGCAGTGCCCCAGCGATACCCGTCGCGTCGCGTGTCGGTGTGGACGACCCGATGGCACGGGATGATGATGGCGACGGGATTCTGCGCGCAGGCTTGCGCGACAGCACGGACTGCAGTTGGTTGACCGATGTCGCGGGCCACATCTGCGTAGCTCCGTGTTTCGCCGGCTGGGATACGACGCAGCGCCTCCCAGACCCGCTGTTGGAAGGCAGTCGCGCGGATGTCGAGGCGAATTTCGCGATTCGTCGGGTGACTGTATGCAAGTGCACGGACTGCATCAATTGCTGTGTCCATGGTCGTCGGCGCGTGCTGTAGGACCGCCTGAGGGAACTGTGCGGACAGCTCAGCAGTGACTGCTTGCGGGGTGTCAGCCAATACCACGGCACACACACCGTGGGCAGTTTGTGCAATACCGATGACACCAAAGTCTGTCTCGAGGTAATCAAAATCGAGGGTCATCCCTGCGCCGCCGCGCCGGACATCGCGGAGTGCCATGCCAAATGGCTGGGCATAGTAGGCAGTGCCCACAGACGCGTACCCCGCGTCCATGATGGCACGGGTAATCGAGGTCGGTTCGCTACGGAGCAAACCGGCCAGACGCTCGGTCTGCCGCGCTACGCCGTACTGCCGTGGCGTAATCCCGGTTTGTTGTTTAAATATTCTATTGACATAAAACGAAGAATACTGTACTGCTGTTGCAATCGCACCGAGTGTCGGAGTTTGGGGCTGTGCGTCGATGTAGGCACAGACTGCATGGACCAGTGCTGTTTCGGGCAGGATATTGTCAGGGTGGCAGCGCAAGCATGCGCGCAGGCCTGCTTCGCGTGCTGCAGCGGTCGTCGGATAAAATGCGACGTTTTTGCGGAGCGGTCGCGCACTACACGACGGTCGGCAGTAGATACGTGTGGTGCGGACGCCCACGAAAAATACTCCGTCGTAGCTCGCATCACGGCGCTGGAGGATTTCCCAGCAGGTATCGAAATCAGTATGCATCATTGATTCTCCTTGCAGTATGATAATCCTACTCGCACCGGAGCGAGGAGTCGTGCGAATTCTTGCACTCTGCATCGGGAGCACACACTATGACGAGTACGGTTTGTCTGACCTTTGATTTCGATGCGATGTCCGTCTGGTTCGGCTACGCAAACACCACGCCTGCGATGCTGTCACGGGGTGAGTATGGTGCAACGGTCGGGGTGCCACGTGTGCTGGAGTTGTTGCGCCGCAAGAATATCAAATCGACGTTTTTTGTGCCCGGGCATACGATTGATTCCTTCCCTGCGGTCGTCGACACCATCCTCGCCGACGGGCATGAGGTAGCCCACCACTCGTATGCACATGTAGACCCGAGCGAACAGACGCCCGATCAGGAGCGTGCCGACATGGAACGCGCCTTCGCGACATTACGACGCATCGGTGTAGAGCCACAAGGGTTCAGATCGCCATCGGCAGATTTTTCGCAGGTGACGCTGTCGTTACTCGAAGAGTACGGGTTCCGCTACGATTCGAGCCTCATGGCAGACGATTTCCGCGCGTATCATCCACGCATCGGCGATCAGGTCAGTCGAGAAGAGCCGTTGATCCGTGGGCGTGAAGTGAAATTGTGGGAAATTCCGTTCTGCTTCGAATTCGACGACTGGGTTCACTTCCAGTTCAACTTCAGCCCATACCGCAACGGGACATCGGCACCGAGCAAAGTACTCGAAATCTGGAACAAAGATTTTGCGTACATGCATCGGACGACGCCGAATGGGATATTGACGGTTGCGATGCACCCGCAGGTGATTGGTCGCGGGCATCGGATCGATATGCTCGAGGAGTTCATCGATACCTGTGCAAGCCACGGCGATGTACAGTTTCGCCGCATGGTTGATGTGGTACATCAACTCGATGCGGCGAGTTTGTAGCAAAACACCGAGATCTCCTAAGTTAGTACCGCTGTACCACTTTTTCGACTGCCGTCGCTACCTCTGCCCAGAGGTTCGACGGCATATGATTGTAGAGCGGTAAACGGAGTAAACGACCACTCAAAGAGTCCGTCACATCCATGGGCCCGTGTGTCCGCGTATACCGTTGGCCACCGGGTGAACTATGCAGTGGGACATAGTGAAAAATCGCGTTGATGTTGAGATTCTTCAGTTCTTCCATCGCAGCGTCGCGAAGTTCGTGGGTGGGCATGATGACATAGTACATGTGTGCATTGTGTCCACACTCTGCAGGCACAACTGGCCGGCGCATGTGTTCGTTGGCTTCGAGTGATTGAAAGGCAGCATGGTAGTAATCCCAGACGTCCAGACGACTCTGCGTGATGGTGTCGCCTTTTTCGAGCTGTGCCCACAGAAACGCAGCAATGAGTTCACTCGGGAGGAACGACGAACCGGCATGTTGCCAGGTGTATTTATCGACTTCGCCACGGAAGAACTTGCTACGGTCAGTTCCTTTTTCCCATATCACTTCCGCTAGGTCAGCATATGCAGGATCGTTGACAAAAAGAGCACCACCCTCACCAGAAATGACGTTTTTGGTCTCGTGGAAACTCATCGCCGCGAATTCACCGATGCTTCCCAGCGCACGCCCTTTGTACGTTGACATAAAGCCTTGTGCAGCGTCTTCGATGACCTTGAGGTTGTAGCGGCGCGCAATCTCCATGATGGTGTCCATCTCACAGCCCACGCCGGCATAATGCACCACACAAATTGCTTTGGTACGTGGAGTGATTGCTGCCTCGATGAGATGCTCGTTGATGTTCATGGTATCGGGTCGAATGTCGACAAACACTGGGATGGCATGACGAAGCACGACTGCATTTGCCGTGGACACGAATGTGTACGATGGCATGATGACTTCGTCGCCGGGATGTAAATCACACAGGATGCTTGCCATTTCGAGCGCTGATGTGCACGAATGGGTCAACAAGACCTTTGCTGCAGTGGTTTGCTGTTGGAGCCAACTGTGGCAAAGTTTGGTGTATTTGCCGTTCCCTGACAACTTGCCTAAAGAATACGCATCAGTGATGTATTCGAGTTCTTTGCCAGTCATGTATGGCTTATTGAATGGGACTTTTGTCATGGTGCCTATTCCTTTGAAAGACAATCGACCTCAAGAACGAATACGATTCAAATCAGCACGCTGGCGTTCACGAATCTCTGGCCAGTCAATATCGGTGAGTGCAAACCATGCAGTATCGCGATTTTGCTGTTTGACGATCAAGTGCTGGCGAAAAAGGCCTTCGTAGCGAAAACCGAGTCGCAACGCTGCTGCCTTACTCCTCAGGTTGCGATTGTCACACTTCCACTCAACACGACGATACGCGAGGGTATCAAACAAATATGTGAGGAGCAAGTGTGCTGTTTCGGCCGTGATGGCACTCCGTTGCACGTCCACATCGTACCAAATATGTCCGAGCTCTGCACGACCATGGTCGGCTGCAATATTCATGATTGCAATAAGACCAACCGCACGATCGGTGCGTACGTCACGCACCGTGTGAAAGAGGAGATCGGTGCTCCGTTGTTGCAGCGCCAACCAGTCGCTGAATTGGTCGTATTCAGCAAATGGTCCATATGGCAAATACTGCCAGGTGTAGAGATGACGACTGGTCGCATGACCAGCGGCGTACAAATCGCGGCCATCGCGCTGCGCATCGAGCGGTTCGAGCGTGACATGGGTGCCTTGATGCGTGCCCAACTGTGGGAGAGCCCACTGCATGCGTTACTCCGTTCGGTAGGGATGACTAAGCAGCGCCACCATGCCGCGTGTCATTGCGCGTGCAGTCGGCAACAGTGATGGAAGATCAAGCCACTCGTTCGCCTCGCACGTGTTGCCGCCTTGTGGGCCACAAATGACGGTAGGGATCCCACCGTGGTATGCGATATGGCTGGTATCCGCCACACTTCGACCCAGTACCAACACGATTTCTGTCTGTTGTTCTTGTGCAAGTGCTTCACGCAT
>CAIPUQ010000450.1 GCA_903868295.1 uncultured Roseiflexaceae bacterium | reverse complement strand
TCGCCGACGAACCGACCAGTGCACTTGACGTGGTCACCCAACGCCAGGTGATGGAGACCATCGACCGTGTCCAGAAGGAAATCGGCACAGCCGTTATCTTGATTGGCCATGACATGGGATTGATGGCGCACTTTGTCGACAAAGTAGCGGTGATGTACGCCGGTCGTTTGACCGAAGTCAGTACGGTGCGCGACATGTTCACCACACCGATGCATCCATACGCGCAGGCACTCATCAAAAGTTTGCCGAACCTCAAGAACAAAGGCGTCTTCCAGGGTATCCCTGGGTTGGCACCGTCGTTGCTGCGCATTCCATCAGGGTGTGCGTTCCATCCGCGTTGCACGCAGGCGATGGACAGTTGCAAGACCACCATTCCTGAGGTGCAGGATCACAACGGGCGCCTGGTTGCCTGCCATCTCTATACGGAAGGGGCATAACCGTGACGCATTTGCTCGAGTTTCGTAACGTTACCAAAACATATACGCGCGGTTACTTCTCTGATGCAGGGACCACCGCGTTGCAAGACTTTTCGATGGTGTTGGACGAAGATTCGCCGACCATCATGACGGTCGCCGGCGAGTCCGGCAGCGGCAAAACCACCATCGCCATGTTGTTGTTGGGCTTTATCGAGCCCACCAAGGGTGAGATTCTCTACAAAGGGAAGAACATCAAAAACTTGCGCGGTGAGGAGCGGATGAACTTCCGTCGTGAAGTCCAAGCGGTGTTCCAAGACCCGTTTGCCGTCTTCAACCCGTTCTACACCGTCGACCATCTGTTGACCGTGCCGATCGAGCGCTTCAAGTTGGCCAAATCCAAGGCCGATGCACGCAACAAAATGGAAGAAGCGTTGTCGTCGGTCGGTTTGCGACCCGAAGACATCCTCGGCCGGTTCCCGCATCAATTGTCTGGCGGTCAACGCCAACGCATCAACGTGGCCCGTGCATTGCTGCTGAAGCCTAAAGTACTCGTCGCCGACGAACCGGTATCGATGGTAGACGCGTCGCTCCGTGCCAACATCCTCGAGTCACTGCGTGGATTGCACCGCGACCACGGTGTATCGATTGTCTACATCACCCACGACCTGACCACGGCGTACCACGTCGCGAATTCTATTGTGGTGCTCTACAAGGGTGGTGTGATGGAGGCCGGCGATGTCGAGACCGTCATCCAGAAGCCCGAGCACCCATACACCAAACTGCTCATCGACTCCATTCCATGGCCCGAGCTCGATCGGCGCTGGGGGAGCGATGGTATGATGGTCAAAGAAGCCGATGGCAGCGACAAAGGCGCCAAAGGTTGCCGGTTTATGGGACGTTGCCCGCATGCCGTCGATGCGTGTGGAACTAGTGTTCCTCCGTTGTATCGTGTGGGGCCAACACAAGTAGCATCATGTGTGCTGCATTCGGCCAAACCGGTCCTCCCCGCTGCACAATTGACTGACGTCTTGCCGGTATAAGTAGGTTCTCGCATCGGGCGCACACGCGGTGGTACGTAGGTATCTATGCTGTGCGCCCTCGATGGAAGAAACGGACATTGACATGGTCGTCAGTGAATGGTCGCCGAGTGATCAGTTGTCGTACCGTTGTCGGCGCACGTCCCGCAAGCCAGCCATGGATGGCCGGTTAGCGTGCCCCGTCTGGCAACAGGCCGAACAATCCCCCCGATTTGTTGACATGATTAGTGGTGCGCCGGGTCTCTATGACACACGTTCCGCTGCCGTTTGGGACGACGAGGCGTTGTATGTAGGATTTTGGGTGGAAGAGCCACAAGTGGCTGCCACGCAAGCTACACGCGACAGCCTCGTTTTTTTGGAAAACGACGTCGAAGTCTTCATCGATGGTGGTGACGCTTACTACGAGTTCGAAATAAACGCCCTGGGGACTATCTACGAAGTCTTTTTCGTCTGGGAAGATGCCTGGAAGAAGGGCGGAGTCTGGGACACCCCAGAATTCGATGTCCATGACCACAGCGCCATTCTCTTTGGCGGCAATCACGATCGTACCGCGCAACACTTCTGGCGTGGCACCCATCCGCGTGGGTTGCGTTGGGCATACCGACACTACGACCTGCCTGGCCTCCAATCTGCGGTATACATCGATGGCGAAATCAATAATCCAGCAGTGATTGACCGTGGTTGGCGCGTCGAACTAGCGTTCCCATGGGCAGGGATGAAGCATCTCGCGCATGGCCGATCGTTGCCGCCCAAGGCCGGCGATGAGTGGCGGATTTTCTTTGGGCGCTTCCAGAAGCTCGAGCTCGCAGGACAACAGGTTTCGCAACCGGCTGCCTGGAGTTGGGGCAAAGTAGGGTCCGGCGATAATCACATCCCTGAGCGCTTCACCAAGATCATCTTCGATGACCGTGATGTAATGGGCAACGCATGACCCCGACATCACAAACGTACATTGGAACAGACGGGTTTGAGCGGATAGTCGTCCAAAACGCGTATTTGCGCTGCGTCTATATGCCCGGATTGGGCGGCAAAATTGCAAGCATCGTCGATGTGCGCACCAACCGCGAGTGGTTGTGGCGCCATCCGCGGATGGCGTATGCGATTGTACCGTCGACCGCTTCGTATGTAGCGACGGCTGACACCGGTGGGTGGGACGAATGTTTCCCCACCGTAGGCACGTGTCTCTACCCTGCCGAACCATGGTTGGGGGCGTACCTCGCCGATCACGGTGAACTGTGGTGTCAAGCGCCACAGACAACGGTCGAGACGGTCGATAGCGGAGTGTTGATAACCACAGTCTGGCAAGGTATCAATCTGCCATACACCTTTGAACGGCAGATGCGTGTCGACATGAGCAATCAGATGACGCTGGATTACACCGTCACCAATAACGGTACGGCCCCGATGCACTGGATCTGGTGCGCACATCCCTTGATGGCCATCGAGCCTGGTATGGGTGTGCACACGCCGGAGGGGACGACGTTTTTCCGTCAAGACGCACAGGGCAATCTGATCCCCGAGCCTGCCGACGCTATCCGCCCCAGTGCGACGCAGACGCTCGATTTGCGCGTGTTGCCGGAGCGCACCAGTGGGTATGGTGTCAAACTGTACAGCGATGTGCTCCCCAAGGGTTGGGTTTCTCTGCGTGCCGAAAACGGATCGCTGTCGATGGAATGGGATGTTGCTGACGTGCCGCAATTGGCCATCTGGTTCAATGCAGGAGCGTGGTCAGCAGACGGCGGGACGCCGTAT
>CAIPUQ010000449.1 GCA_903868295.1 uncultured Roseiflexaceae bacterium | reverse complement strand
CGGAGTCAACAATTCGTCGGTGAACCACGACTCGTACTCACTCGTGCGCCCCGCTTTATCGACAAAGCAGCGCTCTTCCCAGATTCGACATTTGTGCTCGGCTACGACACCGCAGTGCGCTTGCTCGACCCAAAATACTACGGCGCAGGCGGGGTAGAAGCCGCGCTCCGCGACATTGCCCAGCATGGGTGTCGGTTTCTTGTTGTCGGTCGCACCGACTCAACAGGAGCATTTCGGCAGCTCCATCTCGGGGATATCCCCGATTCCTGCAGATCATTATTTGTGTTGTTCGATGAAGACCGATTCCGGCGTGACATTTCGTCGTCGAGTATACGGGCCGGGCTCCAACGCATGGGCGAATCATAGCCCCACACGACCCGCGTTTTGGGTATACTTCACCCAATATACACAAAGTAGGGCGTATGGACGATTCGTACTCAGCAGAACTCGAACGTCTCGGTGACGAGCAACTCAGCGACGACGAGGTTGAGCGTCGCCAGATTCGTTGCGGCAGGGTTTGCGATATTGCAGTGGCGGGTGGGTTGCAATCTGCCGCCGACTTCTACTATGCAGCAGTCGTGTTGATGCACGGACTGTCCGTGGACGAATTCGCCACAGCCTTGTATTTTGCACGGACCGCAGCACACCGCGGTGAAGGCCGTGCATGGTCTATTGTCGCTGCCTGTTGGGACCGCTGGCTGATTGCCAAAGGGCTCCCACAACGTTTTGGGACGCAGTTTCTTCGGCACCACAACGTCTGGACCGTTGACCCCATCGAGCCCAACATATCGGATGCTGAACGTGCCTTTTACGGGGTCCCACCCTTGTGGGTGCAACGAAAAAGCGCTGCATTGCTGCAGCGCCGCACAAAAGAACAGTAGCGTCGGCCTCAGGACGGTTCGTGTTCCTGGTCTTCGCGCAAGATGTAGCCAACACCACGGACGGTATGAATCAGCCGGGCTTCGCCATTTGCTTCGAGTTTTTGACGCAAATAGCGGACATAGACTTCGATAATGTTGCTCTCGCCACCAAAGTCATACCCCCACACCCGATCGTAGATGATATCGCGGGTGAGTACTTGCTGTGGATGCCGGATAAACAGCTCGAGTAACTCGTACTCTTTGGCAGTTAATTCGACCCGACGGCTGCCGATGGTCGTTTCGTGCGCGGACACGTCCATTTGGAGTGATCCGTAGCGCAACACATTCCCCGTATTGCGGCCATGGACGCGGCGGAGTTGTGCCTTCACACGGGCCAAGAGTTCTTCGAAGGCAAACGGCTTGACGAGGTAATCGTCAGCACCGACCTCGAGTCCTTGTACTCGATCAGGTACTGCATCGCGTGCCGTCAACATGATAATCGGCACATCCGATGCAGTGCGGATGCGCTTGGCGACTTCGAAGCCATCTATTTTGGGGAGCATGACATCCAGGACAATGACATCGGGTGGTCGTTCGCGAGCGGCAATCAGTGCTGCTTGTCCGTCTGCTGCGGTTTCGACCGCATAGCCTTCGAAGCTCAATCCTCTGCGTAAATACCCAGCAATCTCGGCTTCGTCTTCGACGACCAAAATGCGTTGTTGTGACATACATACCTCCATGTATAGTGGAGAGACGACCGCGGCGGCGATTTTGTTCCACAATCAGCAAAACACCGTCAACTGGGCACAAACTGAGTATACCGCGAGTGCAGGCAAGAGACCCTCAGGCTATGGTACGCTGAAGGCGACAGCATGAGGAGGACCAATGGCCGCTGCATATCACCTCTACGGCGAAGGCGCCCCGCTTGTATTGCTCCACGCGTTCCCGCTCCATCATCGGATGTGGGAGCCACAAATAGCCGTCCTCGGTCACCGTTATCAGATCATCGCAGTAGATTACGCAGGGTTCGGCCGATCGCACTGGGAGCCGCTTGATTCGGTCGTACCAGCAATCGAACAGGTCGCGCACGGCATCATCGACATCCTCGACCAACTCGACCTCGACGACGTCGCGCTCGCCGGATGCTCAATGGGCACATATGTTGCACTGGCCATGTTCCGGTTGGCGCCACAACGCTTCAACCGCATCGCACTATGCAATGCACGGGCGAGTGCCGATGACGACGCAACACGCGCTGCCCGTACCCGCAACGCAGCAATAGCCCGGAGCGACGGCGTCGAGGCAATTGCTGAGATGATGCTTCCCCGGCTGTTGTCGACCCATGTCGGCCCAGGCATCCGCCGCTATGTCCACACCCTGGCCACCGAAGCACCTGCCGAAACACTCGCCAACGCGCTCGAAATGATCCGCGACCGACCCGACGCACGCAGTCTGCTCCCCCAAATGACCCTACCGACCTTGGTTGTGGGGGCGACCGATGATCCCATTATGCCCGTCCACGAAAGCATCGCGTTGGCCAAAGAACTCCCCCATTGCCAGACCGTCATTTTGCAAGACTGTGGGCACCTGAGCAACATCGAACAACCCAAAGCGTTCAACGATGCAATCATCGCCTGGATGCAGCAATAACTGTTCAACTCAGCAAAAACCGCCCGCTGCATTGACGCAGCGGGCGGTTTGTTTTGTACCGATCAAGCCTCTGGTTCGACCAAGGTCGCAAAGAGGTCGTCGATAGACTCGGCGCGACGAATGAGTTGTAATCGGCCATCGCTCCGCAACAGCACCTCACCGCAGCGTAACTTACCGTTGTAGATGAAGCCCATGGCACGG
>CAIPUQ010000448.1 GCA_903868295.1 uncultured Roseiflexaceae bacterium | reverse complement strand
CGGGATAGTACTTGAAAACGAATGCCAGTGTACAGCATGTGCGCGAATAACTGATACCTTGGTACACACGCTGCTGATAGGTTCATTTGAGACATCAGAAAAGCAAAATGACCATACAGAACGGTGGTCGTTGTCTGCTATAGTACTCGCATTGCTGTACGGCACTCATCTGGTATACGATCGGCAGCAATATTGGAGCCATCGTTTTCGGCACCGCGTGACAACGCAGCAGACTTGTCTTGTGAAATAATCCTGGGTGGGATGAAATGATTCACCACCTTTTTAATTCTTTTTTCCTTTGAAAGAGAGTACCGCTATGCGTGTGGCAGTATTGAGTTTTTGGCATGTCCACGGCAAAGACTATGCAAACGAAGCCGTCGCGCACCCCGGCACCGAACTGGTGGCCATCTGGGACGAAGACGCCACCCGCGGCCAGGCCATGGCAACCCAGTATGGGGTCGAATTCATCGCAGACTATAAGATGTTGTTGGCCCGCACGGACATCGATGGGGTTATCGTCACGTCACCCACCAACATGCACCGTGAGCTCATGGTTGCAGCGGCCAATGCGGGCAAGCACATCTTCACCGAAAAAGTCATCGCAGCCCATGTACGCGACGCCGAAGCCATCATGGAAGCTGTGACACGCAATGGCGTGACCTTCGTCGTGTCGCTGTATCGGCGCTACCACGCCTCGAGTGTGGCCATCAAAGCCATCATCGACAGTGGGGCGTTGGGCGAACTGACCTATGTACGCGTGCGCGATTCGCACAATGGAGCGCTGCGCACCGCAGAAAATCCCAATGGCTGGTTGGTCGCGTCGTTTTTTGACCCAGTACTAGCCCAAGGCGGCGTGGTCACCGATTTGTGCCATCCGGTCTATCTGACCCGCTACTTCCTCGGTCGGCCGGTGAGCGTGAGTGCAACCTACGGCTCGTACAGCCAACGCCCCGTCGAAGATAACGCGGTGGTGTCGTTGCGCTATGCAAACGGCGCAATTGGCATCGCCGAGACGAGTTTTGCGGCACGGTATTCGCCGTTTAGCGTCGAAATCCATGGCACCGAAGGCTCGCTCCAGTACGAACAGCTGGGTATAGGCGAGATGATTGATGAACGCCGTGACGCTGCAGCAGGTCGGCCACACGACCCAGCCACGCGCCTCTACGGCATGCACCGCGTTTTGCGGGTGCGGAGCACGCAGCTCAGCGACGCCCAAACCGAGTGGATGACACAGACCATCCCCGAACAGAGCGATCCGCCCACCGCCTATAGCCAGTGGGTCCGCCACATCAGCGAAAAAACCGCCCCTTCCGAAAACACCCAGCTCGCCATGGACCTGACGGCTATCGTCGAGGCAGCCAATCTGAGTGCCCAGGAAGACCGTGGCGTGCGGCTCGATAGCCTTGCGCATCACGCGTAGAGGAGTTAGTAGTTAGTAGTTAGTAGTTAGTAGTTAGTAGTTTTCAGTTTTCAGTTCAGGACAAGTAATCATGTGCTAGGCGACACAGATATGCTGCACCGATGGGCAAGATGGCATCGTTGAAGTCGTATCTGGCGTTATGGAGCGGCGTGGCGTACTGCCCCGTATCGCCATTGCCAATGAAGATGAAATTGCCGGGGACCGTGGCCAAAAACGCTCCGAAGTCTTCGGAGCCGAGCAATGGCGCCGTGTTGGCGTCGACGCGGTCAGGACCGACGACTGCCTGGGCGGCATGGACCGCGGCGGCGACGCCCGCTGCCGGGTTGACGGTTGGCGAAAATTCGTGCGTATAGCTGACCACACAGGTCGCTCCGTGGGCAGCACAGATACCTGCACACAGTTCACGCATCCGTCGTTCGAGGGTGGCTTGGACGTGCGGTGCATAGCTACGTGTGTCGCCTTTGATCGTCACGTGCGTGGGAATGGCATTGCGTATGCCGTCGGTGATGAACTCGGTACACGAGACGACCGCTGCGTCGCTCGGGTCGATGCTCCGGGCCACGATTGTCTGGAGCGCCGAGACAATCTGCGCACCGATGACAAGCGGATCAACGGTCATGTGCGGCCGGGCGGCGTGTCCGCCGATTCCCGTTATGTCAATGACAAAGTTGTCTTCGCTAGCCATGATGCCCCCCACCCGGGTGGCGAAATTGCCGGCTGGCATGCCAGGCATATTGTGAATGCCATAGATGCAATCGACCGGGAAGCGCGTCAAGACATCGTCGGCGATCATGGCATGCGCGCCGTGGCCGTGTTCTTCGTCGGGTTGGAAGACAAAGCGCACGGTCCCCGACCAGCTATGGTCGGCGGCCAGTTGGGCGGCTGCACCGAGTAACATAGCCATGTGGCCGTCGTGCCCACATGCGTGCATGCGCCCTGGTGTGCGCGAGGCATAGGGACGGGCGACGGCCTCGGTGATGAGCAACCCGTCGAGCTCGGCGCGGAAGCCGATGGAGCGGGCACTCGTGCCGCGGGTCAGGCTGGCGACGACGCCCGTGCCGCCGATGCCGGTGTGGACGGCATAGCCGAGTTCGGTCACGACGGCGGCCACGTAGGCGGCGGTTGCAACCTCGTTGAAGTCGGTTTCGGGGATTTGATGCAATGCATGGCGCCAGGCAATCATCTGCGGGTGGTACTCGGTCATGGGTGTGCTCCTCTGGGATTAGCGGCGTTCCTGCCAAGCGATTTGCTGGCTGACGACGGCGCTCGCATCGAGGCTGGTGAGCTCGCGATAGACCGATGGCGCAGTCGCCCCTTCGGTGTTGATGATGAGGATGCGCGATTGGGCATCGAGCGCACAGGCGGTGCGCAGCCCCGCGTCGGCGCAGAGTGCGATGAGTCCTGCCAACCCAGCGATGCCGGATTCGCCTCCGACAATGGGGATATCGCCATGGGGCGGATTTGCCACGATGCGCATGGTAGCGACGGCTGCGTCATCGGGCACGAGCACGAAGTCGTCGACGCTTTGATCGAGGAACTGCCATGCCAGGGGCGATGTCTCGCCACAGGCCAAACCGGCCATGACCGAATCGACCGAGCCGGTCGCGGTGGCGGGACGGCCGCGGAGTGCGCTTTGGTAGAGGCAGTCTGCCTCGGCTGGTTCGACGACGACAATACGCGGGCGGTGCGTGCCGAAGAATTCCCACAGGTAACTCGCCACCCCAGCAGCAAAACCGCCGACGCCGCCTTGCAGGAATACGTGGGTGTAGGGCGAAGAGGTTGGGGTCGCGTGTGACTGTGCCATGATTTCGGCAGCGATGATGCTGTAGCCTTGCATCACGTCACGGGGGATGTCGGTG
>CAIPUQ010000447.1 GCA_903868295.1 uncultured Roseiflexaceae bacterium | reverse complement strand
CGCTCTCTTTTCCCGGTCGATTAGCGTGCGTAGGTCAACGATAATTCTTTGAATACCGCATACGTTTGTGACAGACTCGCGATATCGACCCATTCTTCGTCGGAGTGCAAGCCTGCACCAATCGGCCCACAGCAGACTGCAGGGATCCCTTTTGAGCTATAGAATCGTGCATCCGTACCAAAGTGCTCGCGGTAGAAGTGACCGGGCAATCCGGTGACGCGGCGCACGATTGTTGCCAACTGCTGCACCGCAGGGTCGTTCTGGTCAGTGTTGAGACCAACGCCTTCACCCATGAGCTTCACGGTGCAGTGTTCGGGGAAGCAGGCAGACACCTTGGCGAGCACGTCGGCCGATGACTCTGTGGGCACCCGGCGGATATCCAAGTGCATCACAAGTTCTTCCATGATGCGATTGCCGGCGTTCCCACCATTGATGATGGTCGGCACACAGGTGGTAACAAATGCTTCTTCATCGGGTGTGGGGTAGGCTTTCTCGAGCGCAATCAAGCCATCTCGGAGCGTATGCAACGGATTCCGCCCCAACCACGGGCGCGACCCGTGGGCTGGTACGCCATGCACGATGACATCGATGGGCGATGCAGCTTTGTGCAGATTACAGATGTTGAGGTCGGTCGGTTCTGCAGTGATGAAGAAATCGCAGGTAAATCCTTCATTGAGGATGTAGTTTGTCCCATGCATACCACCGATTTCTTCATCGGTCACAAATTGAAAATTGACGTCCGGTGGTTCAGGCAGTTGCGCGAGCTCTTGGGCAAGCCGAATCAAAATTGCAGCAGCACCCTTCATGTCTTGTGAGCCGCGGCAATAGAGACGCCCGTCCTTTTCGAACGGTTCAAATTGTGTGGTACGTGCGGGCACGACATCGAGATGCGCATTCAGGATGAGCTTGGCGTGTTTGTTCCCGCGGAGCGAGTACACAATCGCTGGTTTGTTGTTTGAATTGAAATAGGTAATGGTCCCACGCGGGAGGTCTTTGAGTTGGGCAACGGTGTAATCGATGACCGCTTGGAGCTGGTCGGGGTGGTCCAACGTCGAGGGGTATTTGCACAATTCGATTGTCATTTTGAGAACATCGGCACGCACATCGGTCATCATCGTCCGTCACTTTCTGCTATACCTACGCTACTAAGATTCGATATTGTCGTCTGTGTCACCATCGTCAGTGGTATCGTCGTCGTCACCGCCAGCGAACTCCGGCGTTTCACCGGTGTATCCGCCGGTCCCGGCAACCAACAACACGAACTCACCTTTGATGGATCGACTCGACAAGGTTTTGTGAATGGAACTCAACGGACCACGCCAGGTTGCCTCGTAGAACTTGGTCAAATCGTTGGACAACGCAGCAGGCCGGTCACCGTAGACCGTTATTGCATCTTCGATGAGTGCCAAGATGCGGTACGGGCTTTCGTAGAAAATCAGCGTGTGCGGCGTCTGGAGATCTTGGGCCAGCCACCGCTGCCGCTGACCCCGTTTGCGTGGTGGGAAGCCACGATACGTGAATGCATGGACCGCCAACCCCGACACAATCAACGCTGGTATCAACGCAACCGGACCGGGTATGGCGGTGACCGGTAGCCCTTCTTCGAGGACGCGGCGTACCAATACAAACCCTGGGTCCGAAATTGCCGGCGTACCTGCGTCGCTGACAAGTGCAATCGACTTCCCCTCGCGCAAGAGTCCGATAATCCGCTCGGCGGCCATTTTTTCGTTGTGCTCGTGGCACGCCATCATCGGTTTGTGGATGTCGTAGTGCTTCAGCAAAATGGACGTTTTGCGGGTGTCTTCGCTGGCGATATGGTCTACGGTACGCAGTGTTTCGAGCGCGCGCATCGTGATGTCGCCGAGGTTCCCGATTGGTGTTGCTACGAGGTATAACATGGCGTCATCTTACCACATGTGATTGTGTCTGCCGGGTGAACCAGACCCGTACCCACAGCGCGATAATGACCGTCGCTGTGAGCACACGCACATCGCTCATTCCAACCAGTGTTACCGCGATCCACCAGCATACGACGAGCAGCACACCGACAGCGAGCGCACCGAGGATGGTGCGTCGATCACGTCGCACCAACTTGCCGCGGTGGGGAACAAACATGTAGTAGAGATTTGGCAGTGCAACGCCGAGCAGTGCGATTGCCGTGCTGTCGAGTGGGGTCCATGTGGGGGTCTGTGTGCACACCGTCCCCACCCACACAACAGCGCAGACAATCACCCGCCACAGGACATGATTGCCGATCTGCGTCAACGTTGCATGGACCCGTTGCCCTGCTCGAGCCATTGCACGCAGCGCGGCAAGGTTATCGACCACGAGCACAACATCTGCACTATCACGGACCACGGCGTGTGCTGCAGAAAAGGCAATTGCCACATCGGCGCAACGGAGCGCTGCGACATCATTGAAGCCATCCCCGACAAACGCAACAAATCCAGCCTGTGCCTGCAACGTACGGACGACAACTTCTTTGTGCTGCGGCATCATGCGTCCAATGATGTTCGCCGTATGGACGACATCGGACACAGCTTGATCGTCGAGTGCGTTGCCATGGACGACACCTTCGACGGGAATCCCAACCTGAGT
>CAIPUQ010000446.1 GCA_903868295.1 uncultured Roseiflexaceae bacterium | reverse complement strand
TCACCCGACCGCTGATGCGTGTTTTGCCGACGCGGACGATGGTCTGCGCATTGGGGACAATCTGCGACGGTGCGTCGCTGTCGATACGGACGGCACTGTTGAGCCATTCAACGGTACGCGCGTTATCGACGCCCAACGCTGTGTCTGAATCCGTCAAACGCAACTCGAGCTTCCCTATCTCTGCACTCGATTTGCGGTCGGAAGCGCTAGCAGAGCTCTTGAGTGGGTCGATCAACGTCCGGATGAGGATGGTACGTGTCGACGAGGCTGGTATCGAGTTCACTTTAATCGACACGAAGTCTCGCTGATTTGCGTTTTGGACCGAGTGGAACGTGTAGTTTCCACCGCCAACGATGCCTTCGGTGCCCGTGTTGGGTGAGGTAATCCAGATGCCACCGTAGGTATTGAGTACGCCGTAAATTGGCTTGCTTGGTCGCGTGCTCAGATTGCGCAAAGTGAGGGTGTACGTCACCACCGACCCACTGCCGATACGTGGGGTCTGTTGGGTCACCAGGAGACTCTCGAGGCCTTGGAGAACGGTAGACCCAGCGTCGATGGTGCCAGAGACTTGTGCAGCCGCAACACACCATGGTTCGCTCGGGATTTGCGCACAAATCGGAGCAGTAACGGCAATTGCCTGTGCGATTGCGTTTGGATCTGCGTTCGAGATGTTGTCTGCGATACCGCGGGTACTCACACTAGCAGAGCTGCTGGTGAGCGTGGCATCGATTTGGACATTATCGGCGGTCTGGGCACTCGTACGGCCACAGATATTTGCGCTCAGACGTGGCCACGAATAACTGTTCAACAGCGGGGTGATGACGATTTTCTTGCCGCCGAGTTCCGGGCGCACAGGGTTTGTGGTGGGGAAGGTCGCCCATGGGAGCAAACGGCGGTCGTCTGTGGCAACGGCCAAGAGACCGAATGGTGCAGTCGTCGCATACCCGATGCTTGCAAATGGGATACGGATGTCAGTGTGGAGCACGCCGTTTGAAATACTGTGGACAACAGTATATGGCGCTGCGGTCGTGGTCCACTGCGTCCCATCCCAGCGCAGCAGTGCGGCTTCGGTTTTGCTCGTTATATGCAGTGCATAGTCGGCTCCTTCGATGGTGCCGGTGCGTGCGCCTGTTTGTGCGGCTGCGAGGCGTGTCATCCAACTCGTCTGACTGGCTGGCGAAACGCGCGCTGCGGTGCGCCCGGCCATGTCTGTGGGCAAGAACATCCAGGCGTTGCCGTTTGCAATGGTGTCGGTAATACTGGTGGTGAATCTTGACGGTTGATAGGCATTTACTGTCCCACCCGCGGTACTGTCGAAGTACACAAAGAGGTCACCATCACCATCCCAGTTTGCACCGTTCCAGTTGATGCGCACTGCTTGCTCGTCCCACGTGGTCGAAAACTGTTGAGACCCATAGACCGTGCTACGGGAATCAGTCCCTAACGCAGCACAGCCGCGATTGATAAAGCCGCGGTATGGATCAGTGCTGTCGATTGGGGTGTAGTCAGGGGTAGTCGCATTGTCGACATAGATGGAGCCGAGCGATGTAACGCTCTCGTTGCCGACCGCATCGCGACTGCGTACCATTGCGGTGATTTTGCTGGCTTCACGCATGTTGAGTGCGGTGCTGCGCAGTCCTGTCACCGGGAGGCTGTATTTGAGGGTTTGGGTGATCGTCTCGACGGTGTAATCTACCCGCGTTGCCGCAATCGCAGAAATATCGATAATCGCTGCCCAGTTGGCGATGAGATTGACGCCGGTGGTACGCGTAATCGCTGTACCCGCATTGATCGGAGTGACCGTGCTCCCCGCTTGGACGGCAAATGAAGGTGCAGAAATGACGGGAGCGACGGTGTCGATGGTGTACGACGATGTTCCGATCGTGGTTCTGCCAGCGCGATCGGTAGCGCTGACGCGTACGCTAATGGTCCGGATTGATGTGTCTTGCTGGAGGTAATAGGCCTTCCAGGTTGTCACCGTGCGTGCTGGTGTGACGGTGTTGACCAGCGTGACAGGGAGTTGCGTCCCAGAGGATACTTCCTCCACGCTCATCATGCTCAGCCCGGTGTCGTCGGTGATGACACCGCTCACTTCGACCATGCCATCGATGATATTGCGGAGACCAATGGTTGCGGCGCCACTACTCACGGTCGGTGCAGTCAAGTCGACCGATACACTCATCGGCGTCGTCGTCACGATCGTTGCACCTGCAGTGAGTAGCGCCTTGACCTCATGGATACCAGCTGTCGCAGTCCACGGGAACGTGGCTTCGACTTCGGTCTGGACATCTGTCCCGGGATTACTCCACGTTGCGCCTGCAGGACTGTTGTCCACGAGCAGTTGAATGGCTGTGACGCCGTCTGGTGCAATGCCACGAATCTGCGCGAGTTGTGTGGTGTCGGTGAACACAGCCTGCTGATTGAGAATTGTTACGGAATTGGTCGTCGGGATGGCATTCAAGATGAATGGCATTGACCGGGCCGTCGCAGATTTGGTTGCACAGTTCCCCACACGATCACAGGCACGGGTGACGATGCGGCGATCGCTGACTTGGAACGCTGAGAGCGTCTGTGTGGTGCTGGTACCTGGTGCAAGGACCATCACATCGTTGCGTGCTGCGACCAGCAAGCGCGTCCCTGCAAGGTCGAAGCTGTGATCGGCGCGTATCGCCGGACTGTCGGTCGAGATATCGAGCATGGCGATG
>CAIPUQ010000445.1 GCA_903868295.1 uncultured Roseiflexaceae bacterium | reverse complement strand
CGGGCGTACCGCCACAGCCATTGCCGCGGGCGGCTACTTCACCTGCGCAGTTTTGGACAACGGCACGCTCAAATGCTGGGGCTATAACGCCAGCGGCCAATTAGGGCAAGACTCGACCACGACCCTCGGCGATGGTGCCAACGAGATGGCTAATCTGACGGCGATTAACCTCGGAGATGGGCGGACCGCCAAGCGTGTCTATGCCTCCCGGCGCGCTGATCTCGACTACACCTGCGCCATCCTGGATAACGATTCTCTCAAATGCTGGGGCCAAAACGAAAGTGGGCAACTCGGCGTCGGCGATTCCAACAACCGTGGTGATGCAACGGGCGAAATGGCGTTGCTCCCCACGGTGAATCTGGGGACAGGCCAAACGGCCGCACAGGTTGCCATGGGCGAGATGCATACGTGTGTGCTCTTGACCTCGACCGATATCAAGTGCTTCGGCAGAGGGAGTGCAGGGCAACTAGGTGATGGGCTCGGCTATTACAATTACGGAGACAATAGCTCCCAAATGGGCGATAACCTGCCGATTGTCGATCTTGGAGTAGTTACTCCATAACATATCTCGGTTACACCTGACTCACAGACGCTGACGTAATCGTAATCTGTGTGATTGATTCCACCGCACACGGTACGCCGTGTGCGGTTTTCTCTGCACAATCGAACCCCGACGCAACGTGCCGCGAGCGTCATTGCAGAGGCTGCAGGGTTGTGGAACGTCTGCTGCGTGTAGCACGCTCTGTGCGTAGCACAGAGATTTATTGAAAACATCCGAAGTAGATACGTTTTCATATATAAATTAATACTTGTCTGAATATTAAGCTTTTATCTCTTAGAGATGCGCTCTATCCGAAAACCTTGACGCACGCATTGTAGAGAATTTGTTGAGAATGGTTTTGTATACTATGCATAGTTGATTTAATTAAAGATTTGCAAGAGCACTCCGTACGGTATCGTACGTTCGCGCACGATGTCCACGAGGTTTGCGTCTTTTCTTACCGAAGGAATCACCCCATGCCACCGTTTTATCACCGCCCACTGTTCCGCCGCCTCCTGGCGGTCAGTGTAGTCCTCTTGGTGTTTTGTGCAGTGCCCATGCTGCAACAACGTGGGAAGCAGTCAGCCACAGCACAGTCGCGCTTGAGTCCGTCGTACATGATTGCAGCGGGCCCCCTCTATACGTGTGCGGTACTCACTGATCGAACACTCCGCTGTTTTGGGCAGAACTACGACGGCCAATTGGGATTGGGCAATACAGATACATACGGTGACGTGAGCAGTGAAGTAGGCACCGGCTTGCCGGCAGTCGACATCGGGCAGACGGTGAAGTACATTACCGCCGGGAATTCGAATACCACCTGTGCCATCCGTACCGATGACGAAACGGTCTGCTGGGGCATGGGGCTGAACTATATGCTTGGGAATGGCGTAAATGCCAATGTCGGTGATACAGGTGACGAAATGGGGAGCGCGCTGACACCGATTGACTTTGGTACGAGTCATGCGGTCAGCTTGGATGTCGGTTTGTTACATGGCTGTGCAGTACTGGCAACCGGTGACGTCAAATGTTGGGGGAGCAACAGCTTTGGTCAGCTCGGGGTCAATGGGAATGTCCAGACCCTTGCGGAGCTCGGCAGCAACTGGCCGGCGGTCGATTTGGGGACTGGTCGTACTGCCCGTGCCATAACCGTCGGGAACTATCACTCTTGTGCCATCTTGGACACCGGAGCGGTGGCATGTTGGGGGAGGAATGATTCTGGTCAATTAGGCTATGGTGACATCACTGATCGTGGGTATACGGACTTAGGGAGTGCATTGACGACGGTCAATCTCGGCAGCGGGCGAACTGCAACCGCAATCACGGCCGGTTGGTATTTCACCTGTGCAATCCTTGATACCGGCACGGTGAAGTGTTGGGGAAACAACGATAGTGGTCAATTAGGCCAAAATTCGACCGACGTTCTCGGTGATGCTGCAGGCGAAATGGGGAATGACCTCCCCGCAGTCTATCTCGGTGAAGGACGGACCGCCACCAAAATCGCTGCGAATGCACGCTCTGTCTGTGTCATCCTTGATAACAACACCCTGAAGTGTTGGGGCGTTAATCTCTTTGGAGGATTAGGGACGGGTGACAGCACGAATCGTGGCGATACCGCTGGTTCAATGGCTGCGCTCGGTACGGTCAACCTTGGCACGGGTCAACTACCGGAACAGATTGCAATGGGGAACTATCACACCTGTGTGATATTGACGTCGACCAATATGAAGTGCTTTGGAATGGGGCTCTTTGGTCAACTCGGCACTGGCAGCACTGCGCATGTAGGCCTGAGTAGTGCCCAATTAGGTGATGCGTTGCCCCTTCTCGACTTCGACGGCGTCACACCCTCTGTTACGAACACCCCAGCAGAGACAAATACCGCAACGCAGACCGACACCCCGACGCAGACGAATACCCCGACCATAACCAGCACGCCAACCATGACGCGCACCGCATCCAAAACATACACCCGCAGCAAGACCCCAACCCGGAGCAAAACGAAAACCAAAACCAAAACTCCCACCAAGTCCAAGACCCCCACGCGCACACCGGTCGGCTATGTATCTCGCGTTTCTGCACTGGCAAGTGGATCGAGTCACTCCTGCGCCATTCTGGCCAGTTCGGTGGTCAAATGCTGGGGGCTCAAT
>CAIPUQ010000444.1 GCA_903868295.1 uncultured Roseiflexaceae bacterium | reverse complement strand
GTGTGCCATCGCCGCCAGCATCCCGGCCGGCAATACGCGCACAAACGGCTCGTCGGCGTAACGTGCCACGTACAATGCGCGGATTGCGTCTTCGCTCAGCGACGGATCGACCCGCACATATATGGAACTCAACATGCCACGGACGACCGGTACGAGGTGCGGGTGAAACAACACCGTCGGGGTCAATGCACCGCTGTGTTTGGCGAGTTCTTGCTCGATTTCACCGACATGGCGATGGATATGCCCGATGTTGTATGGGGTGACCGTGTCGTGTGTCTCGGCGAACAATGTATTCAGTTTTGCGGCACGGCCGGCACCCGAAATGCCGGATTTGGCATCGACGATTATCGTGCCATCGGTGACCACCCCGGCATCCAGCAACGGCATGGTCCCCAATATCACAGATGTCGGGTAGCACCCTGGTGCCGCCACCAGTCGTGCCGAGCGGATGGCATCGCGATTGCGCTCAGGCATCCCATACGGTACAGGCAGCATCTCGGGGTACCCGTGTGCGTGCCCATACCATGCCGCATAGCGCTCGGGGGTGTCGAGCCGAAAGTCCGCCGAAAAATCAACGACTCGTGCGCCAGCGGCCAATGCCCGCACTGCGACCTTGGCGGCCGCGCCGTGGGGGAGGGCCAGCAACACCACGTCCACCTGATCGAATGGAGCGTCGTCGACCGATGTCAATGCAATATCGAGTGGTCCGGGGTATACCTCGGCCAACGATTTGCCTGCTTGCTGCTCTGACGTCGCAAACACCACGGTCACACCCCGATGTCGGTTCAACCAACGCAGTGCTTCGTAGCCCGCATATCCGGTCACACCACAGATCCCCACTCGCACCATTGTGTCGTCCTTTCGCCTTTGCATAGAAAAATCCCCCCGGGCGCATATAGCTCCCGAGGGGTGATATTCAGTATTGGGGACGTTCACGCCTCACCCAATGCGAATCACCGACTCGGGTCCTGTTCGGACTCGTCGTCGGTCTGCTCGTCGCATCATCGGGGTGGCGTTGGTCGGTTTGTTCATGAGATGTATAGTAATCCGAAAATCTCACACTGTCAATGTGCTTACCAGGTGAAAAAGCGCGTGCCCGAAATCTGCCCGTCTATTGCAGATATTTCGCCCAAGTGGTACTGCGTGTGCCCGTACATATGCTTCATCACATATTCAGCTTTGGTCATGCTGCGCATGTATTCTATTGTCCCCGTGCCCTCATCAGACGCAAGATCTGCGTACGTCGTCAATGCAGCACGGACTTCGGCTTCGGTGAACGAAACGCCAAAATCCCAATCAGCCATATATGCGTATGCCTTGGTGGATTGGGCGGTGACGGCGTTACCATAGGCTGCGAGGGCATTGATATCGATGGCTGCACTCAGTGCCAGCACGTCGTCGGCAGTCATACCCATGCCATCACCAAGATAGGGGATGTTCATGCGTGCATTGAAGTTTTGCGTCGTCAAAACCTGCTGTTCTGGCACCACAAAGCGCCCAATACAGGCATCTTCGCAGCGATAGCTATGCCAAATACTCCAGACCATGGTGTTCATCTCGGGATGTGGCCGAGTCCGCAAGCGGACGTGGTCCGTATTGGCGAGGATTGCCTGCAGCTCTTCGTGTGTCCGTGTGTGCGTTGCATGCAGGGCAGCAAAAAATGTGGCATGTTGTGTCATGTACTGTTCGCTTTCTGAGAACGGGGTTCTCCGCCTACCAGGTAAAGTAACGGGTCCCGCCGAGTGCGCTGTCGATGGCAGCGATTTCGCCGAGATGATATTGAGAATGACCGACCATGTGCTTGATGAGCCAGTCACCCTTTTTCATTGTACTGAGAAAACCCACCACGTTGTCGGTGTTTGCAGCATCACCATACGCATCGGCTTCGACAATTGGCCGGATATGCGCAGCCGTGAACGGCACCGAAAAGTCCCAGCCGCTGATCTGCGTCAGCGCCCACGCCCCCTGCGCCTCGACTGCCGCGGCATAGGCCGCTAACTCCCCAATGTCGATGCGTTCACTCAACGCAGTGACATCGGCACTCTGCATCCCAAAGCCATCGTCACGATAGGGCACAGCGAGCGAGGCACGAAAGCCGCCCGTGTCGAACACTTGCTCAACGGGCACCACAAAGCGCGCAATGTTTTCGTCTTCGACACGGAGCATGTGCCATATGCACCACACCATCGAGTTCATGGACGGGAGTGGTCGTTGCCGCATCCGCTCTGCCGAGATGCCCGCAAACAACCCGCGTATGTCTGCATGCACGGCAGCGTGCGATGTCGCCAATCCCGACACAAGGGATGTAGGTGGATGGCTGTATGTCATTCTGTTCCTCGGTATGCGGCTCGGCTGTAGTATACCCAAAAGCTTGCTACACTGAGGCGGTGCGTACTACAGTTTCATAATCTGTTATATTTATTCAATAAGTATTGTACCTGAGTGAGGTTGCTCTTGATAGATCGTCGAGGCATGATTCGCATCGTAGGGATGGGAGCGTTGGGTGCAGTGCTCTCCGCGTGTGGCGG
>CAIPUQ010000443.1 GCA_903868295.1 uncultured Roseiflexaceae bacterium | reverse complement strand
GCGTGATGTGTGGTTCACAGTTTGCGTCGACGACATCGTCCGATGTCGTTCACTTGATGAGTATGTGCCTAGTCGTGCGTCGGGACGCATTCGAGGCGGTCGGTGGATTCGACGAGCGCTACACGCAACCCGCCGGCGAAGACACAGCGTTAACGATGCGCCTCGCAACGCTGGGGGCGTTGGCAATCGTACGAACTGCACGCATCACCCATCGACCCCAACCCGATGGGTGGAGCACCGCATCACGCCGGCTTTTTCGCTACGGCACAGCCTGGGCGCAGGTCAGTCACACGGCTGGACCAAGAAGACGTTGGATCCATCGACTCTCTCCCGTTGTGCGTTGGTGCATCCTGGGAGTGATGCCGTTGGTTGCGCTTGGTGATGCACTCATCGCAACAAGCTGGCGCTATTGGCTGGGGTATGCGTGGCTCCGTTTGTGCTGGTATGCCGGTTGGCTAACTGCCGCTCCCGGTAATCGCGCGGTGTCGTCATGATCAGCATTGGTTTGGCAACGCGCAATCGCCCCGAGCGCTTGGCGCAGTGGGTCGCACATCTGCAGCAGCTCGAAGGCGCACATGATGTGCCCGTGTTGATTGTTGACCAGTCGTCGCAACCGACCATGATGACACTGCCCGACACCATCCACTACCTGCATCACCCGGGGAGCGGGCTCGCCATAGCACGCAACATCTTGCTGCATGTCTGTCAGACCACGTATCTTGTGGTCTGTGACGACGATTGTGTACCGGATCACGACTGGGTCACGGTTGCCCGCCGGCTTGTCTCCACATCCCCCCAGGTCGCGCTCTGGTTTGGATCAACCTACCCGACCGGAACAGACTGGACCATCCACCACGCACCCACCCCTGCGGGGACAACTGCATGGGCGTCACGCCCCGATGGCAATGTGTGTTTGGCACTGCGTGCATCACCTACTGCGGTCCAGGTACAGCAGCCCGCTGCCATCCTCGAATCATTGGGGCAAGGGAACAACATGATCATCCATGTCCCTACGGCGCGTAAGCTGGGCGGGTTCGACACGGTGCTGGGGGCAGGGGCACGGTGTCGTTCCGGCGAAGATGTCGAATATGCGCTACGCCTCCTCTGCCTCAACTACACCTGTGCATATGATCCAGCGTTGCGTGTTTTGCATGATGCCTGGCAAACCCCGGAGCAGGCAGCAGATGCGGCGTATGGGTACACCGTGGGCATGGTGGCTGTGCACGTCTGGTATGCGTGGTATGGCGTATCGGTAGCACGAGAGCATCTGGCATTTCGCTTTGGATTACGTTCTACTAATGCACGCGACGCTAAGCCTACCAGCGGGCACCGCGAGCGGGTGCAGTTGCGCATCCAGAAGATCATCCAAGTAGGGTACGCATCGCTGTGGGGAGTCATCCTCGGATGTGTCCTCATCGCACGCAGGGGGGCACCATGGCACTCCGCACGCTGAGTCCTTGGGGGGTACACATTGGTGCCGTCTTGAGTAGCACCGCTGTTGGCCAGATCCTTGCAGGAGTCGCACAGGTGTTGATTGTACGCACCCTCGGGGTGTCTGGGTACGGCCAATATGCACTCTTGTATGCCTGGTTAGCGGTAGCGAGTGCGCTCCTCGGGGCAGGGCTCGACACGTGGCTCCTCGACAGCCAGAGTCGTCAGCACGCAATTCTCGGCTCGGCAGTGCGTCGCATCCTAACCATCAAAATATCTGTTTGGGTGGTATTTGGGGCGATTGCCGCTGTGTGGATTCCAAACCTCCCAGCCCAGGTTGTCGCCATCGGGTTGATTGCCGTGCTGATAGATTCGCTCAGTGCCACCGGATTTCAGGTGTTGCGCGCCCAAAATCGTCACCCGCTGGTTGCATCCATCCAACTGATTGGTCCGGTCGTGTTACTGGCGGGGGTACTGAGCGGAGCAGCGACTGCACTCCTTCCCATTGTGATACTGCAACTCGCTGTTGCATGTACCACCGCAATATGTGTCGGGTGGTTCGTCTGGCGACAGGTTGGCAGTACCAGGGCGGGAACGTTGGCGGGTGCAGTACCGTTTGTGATTTCGGACATTTGCGCCCAGTTGTATACCCAAAGCACGACCATCTTGGTCGGGAGCATGATGCTGAGTAGCGCGGTCGGTGTCTATCGTGGTGCATGGAGTCTGGTGGGCTACTCGTTCATCGTCCCAGCCGTTCTCTTCCAGACGACATTACCACATCTGAATGCACAAAAAGATCCAGCAGCGCGACGCCTCTTGCTGCGACGAACACTCCTCCTGATGCTCATTTATGCGCTCGGCATGGGACTATTTGTGGTCTACGGCGCTCCATCGGTATTGCCGCTGCTCTACGGCGAAAGCTTTCGCCCGAGTGCCGCGCTCCTCCCTGCGTTTGCGTGGGTGCCCTTTTTTAAAGCACTGAGCTTTAGTGGTGTGTTGATTTTGTTGATGGAAGGGCACATCCGTCGGAGAATCGTTGTCCAGGTATTGGTCGTCACCGTCGTGTGGGCAACAGCACCATGGCTGATTGCCCAAGGCGGTATAGCCGGCGCGGTATCAGCCCAGCTGTTGAGCGAAGGTGTGCTCGGCGTCGGCTACCTACTCATCGCCGCGCGCTCACTCCGGTTGACCGACACACCCGTCTGGCCGCCGCGCCGCATCGTCATTTCGCATCTGCATGGCAGCGGCAATGTGGGCGATGCGGCTATCCATCAGGCGCAGTATGCACTCATCAAAGCACTGTTCCCCGCTGCACATATCACTGTTGCCGCGGCACTCCCCGCGACCGTGACGCATGCCTTCCCCCATGCAACCGTCGTCCGGGGCATCCATGCCTGGGTCTATGCCGACGACGGCACCATTGCACCACTCGGCACACGGGTTCGCCGTGCGGTCGCATTGGTGTGTGCAGTGCTCCTGGGTCGTTGGGGAATGAGCGCACAGTGGGGGCTCGATGATGCCGAACAGGCCAGTCTCGCGGCGTATCGCAGTGCCGATGTGGTCTATGCCAGCGGTGGGGGGTACCTGTATGACGAACCCGCAGCACGTCCATGGCGACGACTCTTGGGGTGGGACCTCTGGTTGGTAGCCGATCTGCTGTTTGCACGCGGCTGGCAGCGACCGCTGGTGTTGTTGCCGCAATCGATTGGACCGTGTACGAACCCACCGTTTCGCGGTGTGCTCCGTTGGATCCTCGGTCAGGCAGACCGCGTCTACGCCCG
>CAIPUQ010000442.1 GCA_903868295.1 uncultured Roseiflexaceae bacterium | reverse complement strand
CTTTGTAGAGATGAACAATGTGCATCGCAACTGTTCCTTATATCGATGCAACCACAGCAACGAGCCGCGAAATCATGCTTTACTACATACTATGGTATAGTAATGCATACCAGATTTCGTGCCGATTGCGGCAGAAAAGAGGCTTATTCGTATGAACGGTCCCTCAATTGCACGGCGTGTCGGTGAAATACTTGCATGGATAACAATCATCGGAGTGAGTATCTATTCGGTTATTACGTTGATCGGGATATTCACCGGAGGGCAGTCCAATTCCGACATCACACAGACTGCAACGCCCGACGCAACGCTTGTTGACCCAGCAAGTACGCTGGTAACTGAGACTGCCATTGTATCAGGGACTGGTGCGATTCAGATTATCATCCCGACTACTGCACCAAACCTCCCATCCAACCCCAAAGCGCCCGCACGTGCCACAGCGGCGGCAGCCAAACCTGCTGGAGCGACAGAAACACCATACATTGTGCCAGTTCCCACCGTCAACATCACCCAAACAATTACGATCGAAGCACTGACTCCAACAGACATTCCTACGGTAACACTCACGGGCACACAAGCAACTGCTACCGTCACCTCAACTGTTGCGGGGTCTACTACTGCAACCAAAACCGCTACGGCAACTGCTGCAACAACGGTCACCGTCGGGAGTCCCAGTGCCACTCCTCTAGCGACGACTGTTGTCGCTTCGGCGACGACTGTTCCGGCAACCGCCACCAAAACACGAACGCCAGTTCCTGCAACAGCTACTCCAGTTGTTGCCACGGCAACCGAAACCGACGAACCAACGGCCACAGACGAACCCGAAACCGAAACACCAACACCGTAACTTTGCACAAAAAACCCCCGTTCCAGTCGGAACGGGGGTTTTTTGCGGTTTTATGCTTCGGGGCGCTGCCATAAATCAAATTCACCAGAACCGCGGACTGATGCCCCTACGGCGACTGCTGCACTCATCAACACGAAGTTCTTGATGATGTATTGACCTTCGAGCGTCAATCCCAATGGAAAAACGGTCCATACGAGATGCGGTGTCAACACCAACGGTGTGAGTGTTCCCATCATCTGCAGAAACAACAACAGAATGGTTACTCGCATACCGTAGCCGATGATAAAGCCAATGCCTATGGTTATCTCCCACAACGCAAGAAATGGAATGAAATATTCCATGGGCAGAAACGACATTGATGCACGAATCAATCCATCTGCCGGGCTCATCCCAGGCACAAGCTTCAGGGCGCCAAACCAAACAAAAATTATTCCCATCGACCAACGAAGCAGCGTCGTCGCATTCCGTTGCATCCAGCACGTCAGTGTGCGGTCGATCCGAGCGAGTGTCGGTACCATCTTGCCCTCCTTTCGGATAACCATGATGATAGGATACCTAATTGTTACACAATGCACAAATACGAAATTTGCTATAATACATAACAATTTTGTTATAGGTGAATCATGGAACTACAGCATCTTCGAATGTTCATAACGGTCGCCAAGCATGCACATGTGAGTAGAGCAGCGACAGAGCTTCACATGGCACAACCCGCAGTCAGCCGGATGATCCATGAGCTTGAGCGTTCCTGCGGCGGCGTCGCATTGGTAGAAAAAATCGGGAGAAATGTACGACTGACCGAAGCAGGAGAGGCCTTGGTGGTGCACGCACAGAGCATTTTGGCGGAAGTCAGCGCAGCCGAAGCAACCATGCGCGCGCGCAAAGGTCTATTAGCGGGCCGCGTAAGCATCGGTACCCCACCGTCAGTCGGCGTTCGGCTGCTCCCCAAGAACCTTTCTGCCTTCCATCAGACCTACCCGGACATCGAACTACGCATCCACCAGGCCGGAACAAATCAGCTCTTGCAACTGCTCGAACTCGGAGAGATAGACATTGCAATTGCGACGCTCCCTGTCCCGAGTAAGAATCATGTCATTGTCCCGATGTTTGACGAACCGCTCGTCGCTGTCGTGAGTATGGAACATCGGTATGCGACGAGACACCGTGTCATGCTCGCAGAACTCGCCGATGAAGGGTTTTTGCTGTATCCCGCAGGGTATGAGATGCACGACGTGATTGTCTCGGCGTGTCGTGCAGCAGGGTTCGTACCACGAGTCGTCGTCGATGGAGGCGATGTTGCACTGTTGCTACGCTTGGCCGAGGCAAATCTAGGGATCGCCTTGGTACCACGGCTTGCCGTGACGGGTGAAGAGGATGTCGCTGTGCTAGAGATTACACAACCCACGCTGCAACGCACCATGGCTGTGGTGTACCGCAGCGACCGCACCCTTTCTGCTGCGAGTCAGGTCATGATTCGGACATTGCTTGGGTAGGAAACCACCCATGTGATCTACGTGACGACACACGCGCCCAGTCACCAGGTGCTTTGCGCACAAGAAAACATGCACGGTTGATGCCTCAGATCAACGTGGGAGCTTGGTCAGATTTGCTAATGTTCTTCGGTCGCAGGGGCAAACCCGAGCTCTTGATGCAACATACGTACCGCCGCTTCGACCTGCGCATCTGGCAACACAAACGAGACATACGAGCCATGCAGGGAGCGTGAAGAAGCAATCTGGTTGATATGTGCCATCCCGAGGGCATACATTGAACGGGGTGTCAGTGACGCACCATGGGCTGCACTAATAACCGACACAAGAGCTACTGGGCTGTGAACAGTAACTGTGTACCCGTTCGTGAAGGCAGTTTCGAATATTTCTTTCGTGTATGCAGCGTCCGGCTGTCGGACCAACACCATCAGCGTCCGATCCAATTCGCTCTGGTGGGCGAGCAGGGTCTCGATACCTGCATGAGAGAGCTGCGCAGTAACCGATGCAGCCAGCTCTGATGTCCAAATATCTTCGAGTGTCGGCAACGCCGACGTGGATGCCGCAATCAGTGCGAGTCCACGTGTCGAAATGATAGCGCCGGATGCATGCGACGGGGTAGGTGCTGCGGTAACCAACGTGCCTGGCAGCGTGGGAGCAAGCACATTGGCAATGCGCAACGGAATCCCCCGTGACGCCAGTGGCATCAGCGTGCGCAAATGCAAAATCTCAGAGCCGGAAAGAGTCGCCATTTCTGCTGCTTCTACATACGAAAGCTCGGGCAGGGGCATCGCACCGGGAACAATCTTTGGGTCTGCTGTCAAAATGCCATCGACATCGGTCCACAGACACACCTCAGTGGCATTCACGGCTGCGCCGATCAAGGCTGCTGTGTAATCTCCGCCGCCACGACCAAGGGTAGTCACGATGCCGGTCCGCGTCGCACCGGTATATCCAGTCACAACCGGGATAATACCAGCCTGGAGCATCGGCAATAACCGATCGTTGATACGGACAAATGATTCTTCGAGATATGGTCGGGCAACACCGTAATGCGCATCGGTGACAATGAGTTCGGTCGCATCAACCATCTGTGCAGCAACACCGCTTTGACGAAGGATTACTGCAATAATCAGTGCAGCAAACCGTTCGCCCAGACTCGCAATCGCATCAATACCTCTTGCCGAATGTTCACCGAGCGTGGCCATCGCACGAGTCATTCGATCAAGGTGTTTGAGTTGTTCCGACAGTCGCTGGAACAGCATTTCGCGTTCCCAGTCATCGGTGACAAGCTTTTCGGCAATTTGACGATGGCGATTCCATAGTTCGCGGCGGGCAATGTCTGCTTCGTGCTCGCCGCCGTGTGCTGCGGCACGAGCAGCGCGCAACAACGCATCGGTGATACCTGGGAGCGCACTGCATACCACAACTACCGATGGGTCCGCAGCATGTTGTTCTTTGATGATGCGGATGGTGTCACGTACACGAAGAACATCAGCAAACGCAATTGCACCAAATTTCATAATCCGCATGACGCCCTCGCATTCTACTGGGGGCTTAGGGGGTACGGAGCCCCGCCTGGTTCACAACCAACGGAATTGCTTTCGTCCAGCCAACCGTCATAATGTGCACGCCACGAACACCTTCGATCGCCAACGCTGCTTGGCACAATTCTGCGGCTATCGCGATGCCCTCTGCTTCGGGGTCGGCTGCGGCTTCCATACGTGCAATCACCGACTCAGGTACGCGCGATCCCGGCAAATGATCACGCAAGAACCGTGCCGATTGTGCCGATTTGATCACCATTATTCCTGCCATAATCGGCGCGGACTGATGGACACCAAGGCTCCGCACATCGTGCATCCACTCGGCGAATTTGCCGATGTCGAATATAATCTGCGTTTGCACAAACTCTGCGCCAAATTGAATCTTGCGCTCGAGCCGCGCAGCGCGTTCAATGTTGGGATTTGCAACACACCCGACAAAGTACTGCGGTGGGGCGCTCAACGCGGTGCCAGACTCAAACGTTGCCTGGTCGCGCATGGTGCGCAGGCTCTTGATGAGTTGAAAAGAATTCAAATCAAGTACGTTTTTTGCGTCTGGGTGATCTCCAATTTTGGGATGATCCCCGGTCATCGCGAGCATATTTGTGACGCCACAGGCTGCCCCACCCAAAGCATCTGCTTGGAGCGCGATGCGATTGCGGTGTTGGCAGGTCATTTGGGCAACGACCTCGTAGCCGTGTTGGCGCAGAAAAATAGCTGCCGTCATGGCTGACATACGACCCAAACCGCGTTGGTTGTCGGTCAAGTTCAGCGCATCGACCGAATTACCAATCCCCGCAGCAACCCGGAGCAATGCATCTGGTGATGCTCCTTTGGGAGGGGCTATCTCGCCCGTGATAACGGGTTTTCCGCTCGCGAGTTTTTCTTGTAGTCGACTATAGAACATGGATTCCTCAAACATAGGCGGCTCCCGGCAACACCGGAAGCCGCATCGCCTTCCGCAGTCGTTATTGTGCGATGCCTACCGCAGTCGTTTTGCCACGCATCTCGACCGATTTGGTCCCATCTCGGTCTACCCACACGCCGCATTCGCTGCCGTCTTGGGATTCGCCCAATGTCATCGTAGTCCCGTCGAATCGCAATGCTGGATGGTACCACTTATAGACCTTTTCGGCCTCACCGACAACATAATGCGCAATCAATGAACGACGGAAGCGGTGTGTGCTGGTGTTGGGGTAGCTCCCATGGATCAGCTGCCCATTGAAGAACAACACATCACCGGCCCGCATCCGTACCGGCTGGGAGTGCATCCCATCAGGCAACGGGACGGTTACATCGGTGAAGCTCTGTGACGGATCAGCGGGCACGGTGCACAACACTGGTAATTGGTGACTGCCGGGCACTACCTGCAGGCAGCCATTTTCTTCGTCGCAGTCATCCAAGGCAAGCCACGCAGCCACACACGTACCTGGTTCGACGCGCAGATAATACTGATCTTGGTGGAGCGCTTGGCCCCGCGCCGTCGGTGGTTTGAAGTAGATCATGGTTTGGACTGCATACGGCAATCGTCCAAGGATCTGCTCCATGGCACTCCCGATACGCGCATCGAGGAGAAATTGCATACTACGGTCATCCCAACGATGCATCTGTAGCATCCGTGGGTACCGACGCAGGGGGTCAAGGTCTGCCAAACCAGCAGTGTCGCCTTGGTCACGCCGAGCGTCGTTCAATGACATGTAATGGTTGTTCAGGGCAGCGACTTCATCACTGCCAAACATACCAGGGGATATCGCATACCCATCCCGAGCAAATTGCATCTGCATTGATGTGTCACTCATGTGTACCTCACTACTTAGTCGACAAACAACGGGGCCATTGTTTGGTGTTTGAGGAGTTGTTGCATGGCCAGGTCCGACGGTGCATGTACATAGCGCTCCGCGGCATCGAACACTCTCGGCAGCACGGCGATGTCGCCGACGGTATTCAAAAAGACGCCTTTGCGGCCAAACACCCAGTGCACAGCAGCATCGATGTGCTCTTGTTCAAGCAAAGGCTCATACCAGGTCGCAGTGTATCGATCGGCACCGTCGGCCCACGGACGACGCACAATTGCCTTGATTGTTTGGACAGCGACATTGCGCTCACGACAGCGGTTCAACAGCTTCTCGAAATCCGCTGCGTATTGTGGGTTTTGCATCATGATGTAGCTGTAGGGCAACAAGACACTCTCGAAATCGAACCGCTCGAGTGATTCGTAGTGCCGCTTTGCGACCTGGAGTCCGTGACCGGTCACGCCGATATGCTTTACGAGGCCAGCCTGCTGGGCCTCGATGCATGCCTGTAGTGCGCCATCGGGACCCATCGCGATATCCCATTCGGCTTGATCAACCAGGTTATGGAGCTGAATCAAATCGATCTGATCGACTCCCATACGCTTCAGGGACATTCGAATCTGATCACGTGCAGCAGCATACGTACGCTCACCGGTTTTGGTGGCGAGGAAAAACCGATCGCGGCGTCCATTACTGAACCACGGTTTGATGCGATCTTCAGAATCCCCATAACTCGCCGCCGTATCGATGTGGTTAATACCGTGTTGAATCAACAACTCCAGTGTTTTGTCAGCGTCATACTGCGTCACGTTCCCTAGCGCAGCAGCACCAAAAATGGTCTTGGTGCTCATGTGCCCGATGCGCCCAAATTGTTGTGTTGCAATCATCGTCACTCTCCTCCATGTGTGCAGTAGTGTACCATAGCCGATTTTGGCATGTTGATGAGTTAGACGCGCAAAAAGTCCTCAGTCATGATTTGCGAGAAACACGCCAACAGATACGCGGCATTTTCATGGTTGAACGGCATTGGAGGACGGATTTTCACCACATTGTGATAGGGACCATCCGTGCCCGCCAGAATCCCATAATCACGCAGCCGGTTCGAAACATACGATGCCTCGTCGTCAGCGGGTTCGAGCGTGGCTTGATTGCGTACCAGTTCAACCCCCAAAAACAACCCTGCACCGCGCACATCGCCAATAATGGCATGCTGCGGGGCGATCTGACGCAACCCTGCAAGCAAAATCTGACCAACATCATGCGCGTTTTGTTGGAGCGGTTGATCGCGCAAGACATCAAGGACGGCCAAACCAGCAGCGACCGATACGTTGTTTCCACCAAACGTGGCGAAGTACTCCATCCCGTTGTTGAATGCATCGGCTATCGCACGGGTGGTCACCACAGCGCCCATGGGTTGGCCGTTCCCAATAGGCTTGCCCATCACGACGATATCAGGGATAACGTCGTGTGCTTCAAACGCCCAGAAATGTGTACCTATTCGTCCAAAACCAACCTGGACTTCATCGGCAATGCAAACACCACCGGCTGCCCGGACATAGTCATAGACTCCAGCCAAATACCCATCAGGCAAGACAATTTGCCCGCCGACACTGGGCAGCGTCTCGGCAATATATCCCCCCAAGCTCCGACCTTCGGATTGGATACGTGCGATGACCGATTGGACTTGATCGGCATACTTGCGCCCAGCCAACGGATCCTGCCGTTTAAACGGTCCGCGATAATCATCGGGGATAAAAGCCGTATGGACCCAATCAGGCGCACCGGTTCCGCCCGGTCCGTCATGTTTGTATGGACTTATGTCAATCAAAGTATTTGTGTGCCCGTGATACGCGGCATCCAACACAATGATGTCCGTGCTCTTGGTATACGCCTTCATCATCCGCAACGCGAGTTCATTCGCCTCACTCGCAGAATTGACAAAGTAACAGACCGAAAGTTCGTCCGGCAGCGTCTCGGTGAGTCGTCGTGCATACTCTTGCATTTGATCGTTCAAATACCGTGTATTGGTACTGAGCAACCCATACTGTGCCGTTGCCGCTTGTACGACGCGGGGGTGACAATGCCCGACATGCGCGACGTTGTTGTAGGCGTCTATGTAGGTACGGCCCTCACTGTCGTACAGGTATTGTTGCCAGCCGCGGACGATTTTGAGTGGACGCTTATACGAGATACTCAGATTGCCGCCCATTCGTTCACGGCGTTCGGCCAATGTGGACTCGAGCGGTTTCTGTGGAGCAGGGAAACGGTCGGAATCCATCCGCAATAGCAGGTTGGGACTCGGTGAAAGCGATGCCCACACCGATTGCTGTGACGCATACCCAACCCCGGGGAAATCGCGGCCCATGTCGATAAAATCCAACACAATTTGGAAGTGTACGTGTGTGGGCCACTTGCCATTGACGTCCGGGACGCCGAAGCTCCCAATCCGTTGGCCCACGGCAACGCGTTGACCGACGACCAATGTACGCATCGACTCATCACTCAGGTGACCATAGACCGTATAAAAAATGGTGCCATCGTCTGTTTCATGTTGGAGGACGGTCAGATATCCATAATCCAAATCAGCGGGCAGGTATTCGAGCATGTAAACGGTACCAGGCAACGTCGCATGCACTGGTGTGCCCGCCGGTCCCCAGAAGTCAATGGCGAGATGTAACGTGCGTCGTTCTTCGTTGATGCGACCATCGATGGTGTATCGATCGGTCGTATAAATCATGCGTGGCTCGAGGTACCCGCCGATGCCGATACGCCCATCCATGAATGATTCAATCACGTGCGCAAACCGCGGCATCGTCGCATTGCGTGGGTCCGCACCCAATACGGTGCTCCCGACACTCAAATCGAGTGCTACCGTCTCGTGCTGATCCAACACACGACCAATCAATGGTGCACTCTGCTGGCGCGATATCCACTCGACCACCGCATTGTGTTGCGGTACTGGAACAAATCCGCACGCATCACGTAGACGGTAGTGCATCATCCGATGGTGCTGTTTGGCCACCAAATGCAGCACCCGCCACGCAGGAGCCTCGCTGACTACCATGTACGGATCATCCGGACGTTCGCGTTTTCGTATCGCCGACACCGTCACCGAAATCGCCAAACGCATACAAATCATGTCAAACAACACAGCGACTTCCCCTTCGGTCAAGGGGAACACACGATGATATGCTGCGGTCATCACCATCAGAGCATCGATGGGGTCTGGATGACGCATCATCATGTACGCTGCCGAAATAGCAAGTTCGCTGACAATGGCGGTACGCATCATGTCGCCGAAATCGAGGACACCACTGATTCTGCGGGTGCGGTACCCTGGTTTCCCCACAACCAAATTGTAGTCGTTCGCATCGCCGTGTATCAATCCGATACGTACGTTGTCGCGATGTGCCGCATAGTGAGATTCAAAACGATCCACCAATTTAATGATAAGTGAACGTTCAGCTTCATCTGCCAACGCATCGGTGTACCCGCGAATCCAACCCGCATTGAGCACATCCCATTCGAGTGTGCGATCAGGAGCAGTAAATGGTAGGTGCTGCAGCGCACTATCGATGTGTGCAATGGTGTCGCCGAGGTGTGCCACAAGCGCGTCATCGACGGGGTTGGCATCGGCAAACAACGTGCCTTCGATATATGTCAACATCCAAACGACGTGTGCGTGCGTGCCAATAGTCACAACCGACCAAAACTGGCCGCCACGTTGAGCAACGACACGCTGCACTGGTACTGCTGGTGCGACAACCGAAATGTGCTGCAATGCAGCAATCTGCATCTCGACGAAGCTCTCAGCGCGGCTCGGATGCATGATTTTGAGGACAACATCTGTATCATCGACACCGCGAATGCGGACATTCGTGTCATATTCGCCGGGCAATCGCTGCAGACTCCCGTTCATGCCGTATAATTGGCGCGCTACCTTGAGAATCTCTTCATCTGAGATCTGTGCTGGTACATGAGCTGATATCATATCGTTCCGTTTCTGTTGGATACCGTATTATACCGACAACACGACATGGACATACACGTTCTTCCCAATATGAATTAAAACACATAAATGTGTTTTATATGTTATTATGTTCGCACGAATCGCACTACGGAGCCCATGATGACACCACTTTTTGTTCGCGTCGCGTCGATTGCCTTACTGGTTGTGATGTCGGCTTGTGGGACACAAGCGACCAGCGGTGTGAACGAATCAGTCAATGATAGCAGTACGAATCTCGAAAAACGTACACTTGTGGTGTACAGCGGGCGGAGCGAAGCCCTCATTAAACCAATCATCGATGCGTACATGATTACGCATCCCTCAGTAAACGTCCTCCTCAAAGCCGGGAAAGACAACGAACTTGCGGCCACCATCCTCGAAGAAAAAAACACACCGCAGGCAGATGTCTATATCACAACCAACTTCCTCACGAGTCTTGCGCTTGCACGCGATGGAGTTTTTGTGGCACACACTGTTCCGAATGCGGCTGAAATTCCCGCACAGTACGCAAGCCCTGAAGCAATGTGGACACCTATCACACTGCGTGCACGTGTGCTGATGTACAACACGGACCAACTGACGGCTGAACAGGCACCAACGTCGATTCAAGCGCTTACCGATCCGAAATGGGCGGGTCGCGTCGCAGCTGCAAACTCGACCAACGGTGCTATGCAAGCACATATTGCGACATTGATTACCCGCACATCGCCGTCAGCGGTCCAAACACTGCTGACCGGTCTGGTAAAGAATAATGTGACATTCTTTGGTGGGCACACCGATGTGCGCAAAGCTGTTGGGTCGGGCGAGTTTGCTGTCGGTTTGGTGAATCACTACTACTACGAGCTGCAAAAACGAGAACCGACCGACAACAAGGTTGGGGTAATGTATCCCGACCAAGCAGAAGGTGAAATGGGTCTCGTGCTGAATGCCACCGCAGCCGCTGTGGTCAAAGGCGGACCAAATACCGCAGATGCACAGGATTTCGTCGACTTTCTGCTCCAACCAGACACACAAAAACTGTTTGCAGAACTGAATTTTGAGTACCCGATCATCCCATCAGTTCCCCTCGCCGAAGGAGTCACGCCACTGACAGGGTTGAAGATTGCTGCGTTTTCTATTGCTGACATGGAGGCGCAGGTTCCCGCTGCGCAGGCTTTGATGGCCGGAGCAGGAATTCCGTAATGACCGAATCAGTTGCACAAAACGCCACACCGCGCATCCCTGCGTGGCATTGGACTATTGTCGGTTGTGCAGCTCTGCTCGCCCTCCTGCCGGCGGTGTACACCGTCTATCGAGGGTACGAAGCCATTGGCGGAGTGGCGCAAATCAACGGTACGTTGCTCTGGACGCTCGTCCAAAACACGATCGTGTATGCCCTCCTTGCAGCCCTGATAGCCGGATGCATCGGTACGACGCAAGCACTGCTCATCGAGAATGGACGGTTGCCGTTCTGGGGCTTCTGGAGAATTCTGGTAGCACTCCCGTTGGTGATCCCACCATACGTCAGCGCATTGACATTCTTGACGCTCCTGCGGCCGCACGGGATGTTCGAAAAGTGGTTGGTAAGCAACGGACTGACAGAATTTGGAGCATTGCCATTTGATGGCATCTTCGGAGTGTTCGGGAGTGCGTTTGTGCTCGGCACCAGTCTCTCGCCTTATGTCTACTTCCCTGTTTCGGCGGTGTTGCAGAGTCGGAGTCAACATCTGTCGGAACTCGCACGCATCACTGGTGCATCTACAACCCGGAGAATCCGACACATCTTGCTCCCCATGGTTCTGCCTGCAATGGGCGGGGGGATGCTCCTGGTGCTCCTGTATGCACTGGCAGATTTTGGTGTACCGGCGCTCCTACGCCTTCCCACATTCAGCACCGCAATCTATGCACGCTACGCTGGATCTGTCGACCGCAGTGGCGCCGCACTTCTGAGCATCCCGCTCATTGCAATTACTGCCCTGTTGATTTTTGTCCAAGATCGGTTCTTTGGTCATGGGGTGACACAAATCAATCGCTCGTGGAAGCCGCCCGTGACCCAACAGTTCAACCTCAAAACCGTCCTTTTTTGTGCACTGATAACGGTGAGCGTTATCCCTGCACTGGGAGTGCCGCTGGGTATGCTGTTGACCTGGATCGGTAGTCCCGTTTCGGCAGTCGAACGGGCAAGCATCATGCCGTTCGGGAGCATTGTTTCTGCTGCAGGACGGACGCTCGTGCTGAGCTTCTTGGTGGCTACGGGTGTAGAGGTGCTGGGGCTGTTGGTTGCCCGCGTGCTCCGCCACGGCGGAAAGCTCGGGTATGCAGTAGGTCGTATCGCACAAATCGGCTACGCACTGCCTGGGATTGTGGTTGGTCTGAGTGTTGTGTTGATGCTCAGTGCGTTTGTCCCCGCGTTGCTGGGCGGGATTATCCCACTCGTGATTGCGTTGACCATACGGTTCTTGCCGCAAGCAATCCAGGGCATGGATGTTTCGTTACGACTCGTCACACCCTCGCTCGAGGATGCAGGCCGTTTGCTCGGTCAGACGCCGCTCGGAGTGCTGCGGTATATCATCGTGCCTCTTTCGGCCTCAGGCATACGGAGTACCTGGGCGTTAGTTTTTCTTGGACTCCTGAAAGAGCTCCCCGCCACGTTGCTCCTGCGTCCCGCTGGCTTCGACACGCTCGCGGTACGGATCTGGATGCCCACCAGTGACGGATTTGTTGTCTCTGCTGCTGGCCCCGCCCTCGCACTGATTGTTTGTGCATTTGTGCCGTTTATTGCATTACAATGGCGTACATCAGAGCACCTCAAAACACAATCCTGAGGACTGGATTTACTAAACTCACCACACCGGTTGCAACCTGATAATCGAACAAACCTTTGCCGGTGCAGTGGCCGCGGGAGCAACTCATGTACAACACAAATTCTGTCTTTTGGAACAGCACGCCCTGGCCAGCAGGTCCGAGTCTGCAGAAGCCTACGCACTGCGATGTATGCGTGATTGGGCTTGGAGCATCGGGATTAACTGCATTGACCTACCTCAATCAGCACGGCGTGGACGCGATTGGCATTGATTCGGGAATGGTAGGTGCCGGTGCTGCAGGCGCCAACGGAGGATTCATCCTAGCTGGGATTGCGGATTTTCATCATGACGCAGTTGCCGCTCTGGGACACGAACGCGCAACCCGGTTGTACCACCGAAGCCTGGACGAAATTTCGCTGCTTGCAACCAACGAACCCGGCTACGAGCAACGAGGTTCGCTGCGTATTGCCAGCACCCAAGAGGAATACGAAGATTGCCAGCAACAATATGCAGACATGCGCCTCGACGGACTTGCGGTCGAGCAGTACGAAGGCCCGGAAGGGCGCGGACTTTTGGTACCCACGGATGGTGTCTTTGATCCACTTGCACGCGTTCGCCGCATGGCATACGCGTTACGGCTCGCTGGCGTGCCGCTGTACGAACGTTCACGCGTGACACACATCGAGCCTCAATCAGTGTTAGCCAACAACCATCGCATCACCTGTCGGCACATCATTGTCGCCGTCGACGGCAATCTCGAAGTGTTGCTTCCACAGCTCACAGCGGTTGTCAAAACCACACGATTACAAATGCTCGCGACCGCACCGGACAATTCTGTACATTTATCAAGACCGGTGTACTACAACTATGGCTTTGATTATTGGCAACAACGGCGCGACGGATCCATCACCATCGGTGGTGCACGTGATCAACATGCAGATGCCGAGTGGGGACATGCCGCCTACCCAACCAAAACCGTCCAACAAGCCATCGAACACCGGTTACGCACAACCGTTGGGTCGAATGCGCAGATTCTCCATCGTTGGGGTGCGAGCGTCGCATATCGCCAGGATGATATTCGTCCGTTTGT